>JAJRWG010000262.1 GCA_024276895.1 Bacteroidota bacterium | reverse complement strand
TGGGAAGGTCCGGCAGATCGGGAGCAAAAGTAGCGAAGAACAGCCAGAAGCGGCTGGTAGCCCATTCGCGCGGTACGGGAGCGTAAATATCCTGCCAGATGAATGCTTTCCCGCTTTCAGGATCGTACCAGCCCCGCTCGATGGCTTCGCTTTGGTAGTTGACCGATGCCCTGAAATTGGCCGTGTCGCTCAGGTCGATTTGTTTGATGATGCTCCAGTTGGGGATCATGGTCACCTGGTCGTCGGGCAGGCGTTGGGCTGCCCAGATGGCGCCCGGTTTACCGCTGTCGGGTGTCCAGTCGTTGCCAACGGCAAAAATCTCAAGCACCCACACCTCTTTGGTGTCGGCCAGCACCAGCGTTTCCGACTCGCCCACACAGGAGGGACGGAAGCCGTATTTTTCCATCAAAGCTGTGATGAGTTTCAGTGCTCCTTTGGCCGTTTTGGTGCGTTGCAGCGCCAGCGCCTGTGCCTGCTCCACGGTCATGATTTGTTTGCAGGTTTTTTCATCCAGTTTCAACTCGTCGCGCATGCTGGTGGTGCTTTCGCCAATGGTGAGCTGCCACTCGTTCATTTGCGGGTAAGCCGACTGGAAATAACTGTAGGTTTCTTCTGCCTGTGGGATCATCCCCAGGGTGTCGCCGTAATCGCCCAGCGGTCGTCCCAGGTCAACCATGCCCCAGTAAATGGGGGTCATGGCTCCTTTGGAAAAGTGCTGGCCGGGCATCACGTGCACCCGGCAATCAGGGCCGGCGTCGGTGTGCGACACGATGACCGAGCCGTCGGCAGTGGCTTTTTTTCCGGCCACGATGATGGTGCAGGCGCTGAGAGCAGCGTAAAACCAGGGAATAAGAAAAACAACAAGGGTGAGGATGGATTTTTTCATGGTAAATGATTTAATGAAAATGGATTTGTCAGTTTGAGCGGGCTAAAATAGTTAACTGAATGAATTTCTTCTGGCCAGCCAAAGGGAAAAAAAGATGTCGTAAACCTTTATCAGGTTTTCATCTTTAAAAATCATTTCTTTTTTAAACAGGGCATTCATGGCCGTTCCAACCGAGCTGGGTGTGCCCAGATTGTATTTTGAAATAAACTCTTTTGAAGTGGGTTTTAAAACGCCTCCCTCCTGTGCAATGGCTTCCATCATCCGGAACTGATTTCCGGTCAGCAGTACCTTGTAGTTGTGATAAACCGGTTCGTTCTCTTCCAGTATTTTTAACATAATGCCGGTAACCGTTTCCGCGGTGATTGTTTTAAAAGGCAAGCCGTAAAGCCGGTTGCAGAGGTACTGGACGTAAAAAGTATGCACCTGGGTATATTTTACGATCAGTTCGAGTGCCGCAGGGTCAATGGTTCGGTAACTTTTTTCAAACCAGCCGGAAATAAACTCCATGTAAGTTGTGGTGTCGATTTTTTCAAGATTCAGCAGTTGTGAGCTTTGGTAAAAAGGCTTGCCATAGTCACTGAACATGGAGATCAGAAGGTGTTTTTTGCTTCCGGAGAAAATAAAGTTGGTGTTGGTCAGTTGCTGAATGTGCTTGCGTAGCAGGGCTTCTACGTTTTGTTCGGGGTATTCTGTGATTTGCTGAAATTCATCGAAAGCGATCACGATATGTTTGTCCTGTTTTTTCAGGTATGAAAATATTTCGGTCAGGCTGGTTTCGGGCGTGGTATCGCTTTGAAGGGAAATTTCAATTTCGGGTTGGCCCGTCATCGGATCGATGGATATTTTAGGCCGAAGGCTTTTGACAACCTGGCCGAATTTCTTCAGAAAGCGTAAAGTGCTGTGATCCACTTTCCCGATGATTTCTTTAGCCAACAGGCTGATCAGTCCCGGCAGGTTTTCGGTGTCCAGGATGTCAACATAGAACAGTTTCATGGATTTTTCATTCTGAAGCTGATGAAAAACATGCTTGATCAGGCCCGATTTTCCTAACCGCCTGTATGAGATCAGGCTAATATTTCTTCTGTTTCTAAGCGCACTGATGACGGTTTCTGTTTCATTCTTTCTGTCACAAAAATATTGTGGCCCTGCGTAGACGCTTAAAATAAAAGGGTTTTCAGTTTTCATAGTTACCCTGGCTGTTTAAAAATTACGGATAATGCGTTACGTAAAATGCGTAACGCAAAGTACGTAAAAAATATCCGGAGAAAAAAGAAAAAAGATATTTTCCGGCAAAACCTTGTGATTCAAACCTCTCGGAGACCACCCCCGAATATGTCAAGGCGGACGATTGAAACAGGGGAGTGAAAAATATCATTCTTGCTACCGCTCACCGACGATTTGGGGTAACTCACCGATTTACCGTTTTCCACGATAACGACCCGGCGTATTTTCGCCGCATAAACTGATAAAAGAATTGAAACATGGAAACAAAAAACATCAACGGAAGAACCATCGCAGGCATCATTATTCTACTCATTGGAGCCGTCTTGTTACTTGATAATCTGGACTGGATTCAAGTTCCCGTCAGGCACTACCTGATCTCCTGGAAAACCCTGCTGATCGGCATCGGAATACTGCTTATGGCTACAAAGGAAAATTACACCACCGGTATATTTATGATTGGGCTGGGGCTTATTTTATGGTTACCCGAAATCTTTGATCACCAGTTCACTTTGCGTGAGATTTTCTGGCCGGCCCTGCTGATCGTTTTTGGAATCCTGCTGCTTGTTAAAGCGGCCATTCCCCACAAGAACAAGCATGCCGGCCCGCGGAAAGACTCCGTATGCAAAGCGGAAATTGTCAGTCATTCTGCCACGGAGAAAACACAATAATGCTCTAAAAGCTTTCAAGCGTTCACGCCTGAAACAGGAGAATTGTGGGGAACTGTCAGGAAGGCGATAAGTTTTGGAAGTCAGGCAACGTCTTTTGGATTAACTTTGTCTGCTTAGTTGACGACAATTTTAAAAATTTTCAGAACACTTCCTGAAAGTAACGCAACCACGAAATGAAAAAGAGCATCCCTTTCCTTTTTGCCTTTGCAGCACTCGTAACAGGCTTCCTGTTTTTTGGGGACGAAACATCCTCACATCGTGAAAAATACGAACAGTTTATCCTGAAACAGTCTTCCGGTTTTGCGGAAAATTTGAGTGTACAAAACGAAGAAACGGCTTCCCCCGACCAGCCGGACATGGCAGCCTACCAGGAATTCATCAAAACCCTTGATCCTGCCCTGGGTTATGTACCGGTTAAGCGGCTTTGGAAAGCCTACGAGTACACAACAGCCTTACTGAACAGACAAAAAACATCACGTGAGTACGAGCCGTCCATCCAGTGGGAAGGAACCGGCGCCAACATGGGTGGCCGCACCCGGACGATCATGTTTGATCCCAATGACAGCACCCACAACAAGGTCTGGGCAGGTGGCGTAACCGGCGGCCTTTGGTTCACCAACGACATCACAAACCTTGATTCCACCTGGATTCCAATTGGTGATTTTTGGAGTAACCTGGCCGTCAGTTGTATGGCATACGACCCCAACAACACCCAAACATTTTATGTGGGAACCGGCGAAGCCCAGACGGCGCGCGTTATTTACCGCAAGTCGTCGGGTTTGGGAGCGGGAATTTTTAAAACCACCGACGGCGGTGCAAGCTGGGAGTTGCTGGATTCGACAGCTAAGTTCGAATACATCACAGGCATAGCTGTACGGGATGAAGACGGAACAAGTGCCGTTTATGCCTGCGTAGCCTCGGGAACCTACCAGGGAGCAGACCACGAGAGTCTGCCAAGTGATGGTGTTTACCGTTCCACTGACGGCGGTCAGACCTGGCAGCAGGTGTTGCCGGATATTCCTGATACCGATAGCCCGTACACGCCGGCAGATATTGAAATTGCAGCCAACGGCCGGATTTTTGTGGGAACCATGGAAAACCTGGATGGCCTGGGTGGCGCCACGGTACTTTTCTCCGACAGCGGCTTACCGGGAAGCTGGACGGTTTATAGCCATTACAACGATGTGATCAGCGGCGAGAGCCTCTACAACATTCCTGCCCGGACAATTGTTGCCGTTGCACCTTCCGACCCAAACCGTGTTTACGCCCAGTTTGCCGCCGGTTACGTTGACGGCTTCACTTACTACAGGGGAAGGTACATCGCCCAATCGCAGGATGGCGGGGCAACCTGGACACCGGTTCCCAAACCCGACGATGCCTGGTCAACACTGGCCTGGCATGCATTCATTCTGCAGGTTGATCCCACCGATCCCGATGTGATTTTCACCGGAGGGCTTGACCTCTGGAAATCGGAAACAGCAGGGGCAGTCTGGCGGCGTGTTTCCGACTGGAGCCTGATGTACTGGGGTGGCGGTGACGAGTACGTCCATGCCGACCAGCACGATATCCGTTACAAACCCGGGAGCCCTTCAACGGCGATTTTTTGCAGCGACGGCGGTGTGTTCCTGACACTGACTGCCGATCAGACCAATCCCGTTTTTATCGAACGTAACCAGGGTTACAACACTTTGCAATACTACAGTTGTGCCATCCACCCGCTGGCAGGTGCCGGTTATGCTTTGGGCGGGTTGCAGGACAACGGCACACTGAAATTCCACGGCCCGCCGCTGGACATTAACGACATGATCCACGGAGGCGATGGCGCCTTTTGTTTCTGGGATGAAAACGAACCGCTGATTTACATCAGTTCGCATTATTACAACCGTTACCGGGTCTGGTCCAATGGCGAGTCAGTTTATTTCGAGGATAACCCTTCGGGTAATTTTATCAGTCCGGCCGATTACGATTACAGCAACAACATCCTCTACTCCAATGCGGTGGGGGCTTTTGGAAGTTCCAAAAACAAGCTTTACCGTTTGACGGGCATTCCTTCAAACCCTTTCAGCCAGATACTCAGCATCGGAACCGATTCGGACGTCCCTTTCTCTACCGTCAGTTACTCGCCCTTTTCGCCGGAAGGCACTTCCACTTTGTTTGTTGGAACCGAAGCGGGAAAACTGTACAAAGTGACCAACGCGGAATCTTTTCCCGAGTCGGTTGAAATCGGCAGCCCCGATTTTCCTACGGCATTTTTGTCCTGTGTGGCGGTGGGTGAATCGGAAGACAATTTGCTGGTCACCTTCTCCAATTACGGAGTGTCATCCGTCTGGCTGACCACTGACGGAGGTGATACCTGGGTTGAAAAAGAAAGCAACCTGCCTGACATGCCCGTCCGCTGGGCGATTTTCCATCCCGAAAACAACGGCCAGGTTTTGCTTGCCACCGAAACCGGCGTGTGGGCTACCAACACCCTGAACGAAGACGAAACGGAGTGGGCGCCAGCAACGGAAGGTATGGCCAACGTACGTGTTGACATGCTGCGCCTGCGCAAGGCTGACAACACGGTGCTGGCTGCAACCCATGGCCGTGGCTTGTTTACTGCGGAGTACCTTGCCGATATTTATGTCGGGCAGCAGGAACTTGCTGAAGTTGCAACTGACTTGAAAATTTATCCCAACCCTGCCAGCGACCGGATTTTCGTTTCATTCAATTTGGGAAAGCCTCAGTCGTTTACGCTTTCACTCACCGATTTGAACGGCAGGCTTGTTTTTAATGAAACAAACGGTTCGCAGCAGGGCCGGCTGACAAAGGAAATCAGTTTGCAGGGCCTCAGCAAAGGGGTTTACGTGCTGACAGCCCGTTTTGGAAACCGGGTTGAAAGCAGGAAGATCGCGGTAGAGTGATTTTCAGTAATCCTGTTTTCGCCTTAAGTGGTCAGCACTTGTTTCCGGCTTTTACAATTTAGAATTCGTAAAAATATGGAGGATGGTATCCGGCTAACTGCTCTTAAAATGGTTAGCCGGTTCGTTTAGTTAGATGTAACCCGGTTGTATTCAGTGCGATACATCCAGAAGAGATGGTTGCCTGTGCTGTTGCCGGCAGCTTTCTCCCGCTTCGCGGCATTGCCTGATAAAAGCCCTTAATTTTGTCGGTTTTACTACTTTTGCCCAACTGAAAATTTTTTGATGAAACAACTTTACCCGTTAAAATTCAAGCCGATTTTTAAAGACAAGGTTTGGGGAGGGCAGCGGATCAAGACGCAGCTTGGGCTGGATTTCGGACAGCTTCCCAATTGTGGGGAGGCCTGGCTGGTTTCGGGTTACGGGAATGAATTAAGCGTTGTCGGGAACGGCTTCCTCGCCGGTAACAACCTCAACGAGTTGGTGGAGATTTATATGGGCGAGTTGGTGGGCGACAGGGTTTTTGAAAGGCATGGCAATCAGTTCCCACTGCTGATCAAGTTCATCGATGCCAACGACTGGCTTTCGGTGCAGGTGCATCCCGACGACGAGCTGTCGGAAAAAATGGGGATTGATGGCGGAAAGACTGAAATGTGGTACGTCCTTGCTGCCGACAAGGGAGCGGAACTCATCAACGGGTTCAGTAAAAAAACGGACAAGGACGAATACCTTGAAAAGCTGAACACCGGGCGGCTGAAGGAAATCCTGAATTTTCAGAAAGTTGAAAAAGGAGATGTGTTTTTTATCCCGTCAGGCAGGGTACACGCCCTGGGTCCCGGCATACTGCTGGCTGAAATCCAGCAAACATCGGATGCTACTTTTCGCATCTACGACTGGGACCGGATAAACACGGCAGGTTTGACCCGCGAACTGCATACCGATGCGGCGCTTCTCGCGCTTGATTTTGAAGTGAAAAGCGATTCCAAAACGAAATATGAACTGGGTGCTAATCAAACCACTGCACTCATCGAATGCCCTTATTTTACAACGCGCCTGGTGGAAATGGATAAGCCCGTCGTGAAAAACCTGAAAGAACTGGATTCGTTTGTGATTTATTTGGTTGTGGAAGGAAATTGCACGCTGACACACAGCGGTGGAGAAATTAAATTAAAATTAGGCGAAGCTGCCCTGGTACCTGCAATTATTGACAATGTGGGCCTGCATCCGGGAAAGGAGGGGGCAAAGTTGCTTGAGATTTTTGTTAGCTGACGATTAATCATCAACCCAAACAGAAAATGAAAAAAATCAACAGATAAAATCATCCAAACAAACACCAACAAAATGAAAAAGTTCCTGATTCTTGCATTTGTTTTTTTGATGGGCGGGTATCTGACGGCTCAGGAAAAAACCAACATTCAGAAATTGCCTTCGGTCAATATCAAAACACTGGACGGCGAAACCTTTAACACGCAAAATATTACAAACGATGGCAAACCCATCCTGCTCCACTTCTGGGCGTTGTGGTGCAAGCCCTGTAAAAAAGAGCTTGACAATTACAATGAAGTGTACGAAGACTGGCAGGAAGAAACGGGTGTGAAAATCTTTGCCGTTTCCATTGACGATGCACGTTCTACCGCCAAGGTGATGCCTTTCGTGAATGGCAAAGGCTGGGAAATGGAGATACTGCTTGATCCCAATGGTGATTTTAAACGTGCCATGAATGTTAATCTGATCCCCCACACCTTCCTGATCGATGGCAATGGTAATATAGTTTACCAGCACACCTCTTATTACGAGGGACTGGAAGACGAGATTTACGAGCTGGTGAAGAAAGTGGCTGCCGGCGAGTATATTTCGAAGCACTGACAACAAACACACAAAATGAAAAAGTCGTTCATTATTGTTGCGGCTGTGTTGTTCTTTACAATTACAGCAAGAGCACAGTTTACGGAGATTTTGGAAAGGTCGCAGGTTCACGGTAGCTTTGAAGCGGATTTGATGTACTACCAACCTGACGAGGGCATGGGCATTACCGACTCACTGATTAACGGACGGAATTTTGCCTTTAACGGTTTTGCACGCATTACCTACACACTGGGCAGGTTTTCGGCAGGTTTGCGTTACGAAGCCTATCTGCCTCCGCTGGCAGGCTTCGACCCCCGCCTGGAAGGCAATGGCTTTCCCTACCTGTGGGCTTCTTATACCACTGAAAAGTTCAGTTTTACGGTGGGAAGTTTTTACGAGCAGTTTGGCAACGGACTTACACTGCGGTCGTACGAAGAATGGACACTGGGCTATGACAATGCCATCAATGGTGTGAGGGTTCAGTACGAGCCGGTCCGGGGGTTTATTATCAAAGGGGTGTACGGTGTGCATCGTTTTTTCTGGAAAAAGTATGCTGACAACAACCGCGGCATTGTGAAGGGTGCTGACGTGGAGCTGAATTTTAATGATGTCTTCTCTGCCATGCAGCATTCAAAAATCAGACTGACATTGGGCGGGAGTGCCGTCAGTAAATATCAAATCGACAATAATCCGATTTACAAGCTTCCCCGAAATGTGGGAAATGTTGCCGGACGTTTTAATCTGGGGGCAGGCAAATTTAATTTTTCATCTGAATATGCCTTCAAAATAAACGACCCGTCGGCCATCAATAATTACATTTACAAACCGGGGGAATCGTTTTTGTTTACAGCATCCTATTCGAGGAAGGGACTGGGTGTTTTTGCCATGTTTAAACGAACGGACAATTTCAGTTATAAATCTGACCGTGCCGAAAAAGAGAACGCCCTTGACATCAATTTCCTTCCGCCCATCATCGAGCCGCATACTTACATGCTTGCAGCCATGTACCCTTATGCCACGCAGCCCAACGGTGAAATCGGTTTTCAGGTGCAGGTGGATTACAAGATCCCGAAAAAAAGTAAACTGGGTGGAAAATACGGATGGGGAATTCACATCAATTACTCACAAATCAACGATATTGTACGCGATCCGGTCGATGACACAACCCGTATCGGCGAGAACGGAACCCTGGGTTACACTTCTCAATTCTTTAAGTTTGGCAACCAGGTGTTTAACCGCGATCTGACCATTGAGGTCAATAAAAAGTTTAACCGGAAACTCAAAGCTATCTTCAAATATATTTACCAGAATTACGACATCGCAACCCTGCAGGGGCATCC
>JAJRWG010000261.1 GCA_024276895.1 Bacteroidota bacterium | reverse complement strand
GGGTCGTAATAGCCTCCTTCGTCAATGTTGCTAAGTACAAAATCAACCATAAGGTCGGTGAGTTCCCGCCCATTGCCCAGCTTTTGGTAAAGTTCAGACACGATTTCGGGTACGATGTCATCCTTGTCGAGTACCACCTCACAGTTTTGCGGCAGTTTTACATCCGTGGCAAAAGTCCTTACAATTCGGTGGACGAAAGCATCAATGGTACTCACGGCAAACTCTTCGTAGCGGTGAATGATGAAAGTGCGCAGGACTTTGGCACGTTGTATCAGCGTTTCCCGGTCCAATCCCAGTTCATCGATCAGCGCCTTGTATTCGGGTTCCTGCCAGGCCGTACCGTCAACCAGTTTTTCAAGGGTTTTCAAAATGCGCTCCTTCATCTCATTGGCCGCCTTGTTGGTGAAAGTAATGGCCAGCACATGTCTGAAATCGGCAGGTCTGTTCAGTGTGATCTTCAGATACTCACGTGCCAGGGTGGTGGTTTTTCCGGATCCGGCCGATGATTTGTAAACAAGGAGCATGGGGGGGTGGATTTACGATTTACGATTTGCGATTTGCGATTTGCGATTTGTGATTTGTGATTTGTGATTTGTGATTTGTGATTGATTGAGTTAAAGCAAATATAGGCAAAAACCGGAGTGTCATCGCGAAAAGCTGTAATTTTGAAATCATGTTCGAAGAACTGAAAAAGGAGGTCAGCTTTCGTACCAGTCGTAGCAGTGGGGCGGGGGGACAACATGTGAACAAAGTGTCCACGCGCGTGGAGTTGTTATTTGATATTTTTGATTCTAAGATATTGACAACTGATGAAAAAGAAAAAGTCAAAGCCAAACTCAAAAACAGGATCTCCTCGGAGGGTATCCTGATGCTGGCCTGTGAGGAAACCCGTAGCCAGGCGAAGAACAAAGCCATCGTATTGAAGCGGTTTCTGGGATTGGTAGAAGATGCCTTACAGCCTGAAAAGCCCAGAAAACCCACCAAACCCACAAAGGCTTCGGTACTCAAACGCTTGAAGGACAAGAAAAAAATTGCCGAGAAAAAAGATTTCAGAAAGCCTGTTTCCGAGGATTAATAAATACAAAGGAGGCAAAGTTGTTGCATGATCCCGTTTCACCCTATTTGCCTTAATGCCGTAAATCCATACCCTTGCCGATTTTCCGGAAGTCAACAAAGGGCAGGCCTTTGAGGATTCCCTCGTGGCTTTCATCCATGCCGGGGAGCAGGACGAGGCAGTACCCACCAAGGCTTTGGAAACCAAGATGGTGAAAATCCTCAAGTGGGCCGCTAAAAAGAACAACACCAGGAACATTATTTTACACTCCTTTGCCCATTTGGCCGGAACCAAGGCAGACCCGCACTTCACCAAAGAACTGTTCGATAAAGTGGAGGCCCGTATGAAAAATGCCGCTTACTTCTGCACCCAAACACCGTTTGGTTACTTCCTCGACATCAATGTGCAGGCACCGGGAGTATCGCAGGCAAGAATATTCAAAGAAATTTAGTAGTTGACCACCCTCTAAA
The DNA here is from genome assembly GCA_024276895.1 of Bacteroidota bacterium. Taxonomy (GTDB): domain Bacteria; phylum Bacteroidota; class Bacteroidia; order Bacteroidales; family F082; genus B6-G9. The sequence goes on along the minus strand of JAJRWG010000261.1, from coordinate 2,442 downwards.
ATCTTATCGCAACTTGTTGATAAAAAAGGTTTAAACGATCATGTACTAATTTCCAACAAACTGTTAAATCTCCAAAAACGAAGAATGGTCTCATTTGTTGATAATTTTTTATAACTTTGCTTCGACCAATCTTGTAAAACATGGATTTGCTTGCACAGGCAATCACGGTTTTATGCATTTATGTATTCTTAAAACTTAACGCAATCGGGAAGCTTTGCCCCGTTATTGCACACCCTCTGTACAGTTGCCTTACATCCCAAAGAAGCACCTCCTGCCCGACACAACACCTACCCCCGGCCATTAGTCCTGATAGACTAGGGAGACAAGCTCTGTCCCTGATTAAAACATTCATCAAAGCCGAATCTCCAAAGCTGTACTTTTCTAAAGTTAACCCGGCAACGGTCTGCCTGATTGCTTGCAGCATGATGCTCTGCCATTGTGTTGTACCGGTATTTAGAAAATCGAACCAAAATCAATTTTATTAAAGAAGAACTAATTAGACAAGCGATAATTGTAACTGAAAGTACTTAATGTTCAATCTAAAATTTAATAAAATGGAAAAAGAATCGAGTACCATCTCAACAATCTTGTTGGCTTTGTTTATTTGTGCTTCAACTTTTGTTCAGGCACAGGTAGCCATTAACAACAGCGGTGCAAATCCTGATGCTTCGGCCATGCTAGACATTTTTTCAACCAGCAAAGGACTGTTGATTCCAAGACTTGTCCTGGACAATGTGAATGACAATACCACCCCTGTCAATAACCCAACTGTGGGGCTGTTGATCTACAACAATGGCGGGCAGGCAGAAGATGGTTTTTATTACTGGGACGGAATCAAGTGGACGTTGCTTACGACAAGCACTACGATACTTTCCTCCAACCAATTGTTTGGGGCCAACCAGTTGGCTGAGCTTTATGAAAATAACGATTTTTCCACTCCTACAGTGATTTATTTAACGAGTAAAACTTCGTGGTACGGATGGACGACTGCAACCAATGGTGAAAAATTCGGTTCAATAACAACTGATACTACCAATGCAACAGCCGACCAGATCATCATTAGTGAAGATGGTATATACGAATTGGAAGTTTCTTCCTCGTTTGGGGGGCAGACAACAAACTTTCAGCTTACGGGTAGTGTCTGGCTTACCCCCAGTGGCGGATCGGCAACAGAAACTCGGATTAAATTCCTGACAAAGATCGGCTCCACCGGCGACATCGGGTCCGGGTCGGCACACGGCCTGCTTAACCTGGTTGCAGGAGATATTCTGGATATCCGTTTCAATTCACAGACAAACAGCGAACGGCTGAAGATTTATACCTTGAACATTGTGGTCAACAAAGTGGGCGAATAGCTACTCTTGCGCTGCGATATTTGAAAGGTAGTTTTCCGAATTACTTTTAAGCTTATTATTTCGAAGATTTACTCCCCGGATAAGGAGTAATAATGTGTTTACATTTTAGATGTTTAAGCCTTCCCCTGCGGAAACTTTGCCATTTTTCCTGATGACTTTTTTGAGCATTAAAAAAATGCCCTCGCGGAAAAAATTATCTGACTGTAAAGTGCAGCATCACAGGAAGAAACATAGGCGGTTAAATAAAATAAGATATTTTTTATGAGCAGGGGGGTACAATTTTCCCATTTCCCGGTACTAATTAGTGAACAAAACAAGCAATCGTTCTTTAAATGAATCCGGGGCTGATTCATTCCTCAAAAGCCCACAAAGTTTTATAGATTGGTCAAAAAAAGGAAACTTATAGGGGTTTCCTTTTTTTTGTCTTTCCCAAAAGTGCTCAGTGCTGTCTTTATTAACAATCGTTTGTTGAATTCCGGTGGTTTAACGGGGGTTGTCCTCAAATCTTTGCCTTATCTTTGACTAAGCCAATTTGAGATTGATTATGAGCACGAAAAATATTATTATCACAGCCATTGTCGCCATTATTGCCTTCTCTGTTGCAGGCTATATTTATTGGACGAACGTAAACAAAACCAGCGGTGAACCTTTTTTATTCATCCCTGAAGACCCGGCAGTGATCCTGCAGTTTGATGAACCGGGAAGGGTTTTTGGAGAGTTACTCGAAGACACCACTGTTTGGGAGTCGATGACACAGTCGACACTATTTAAAAATCTGGAAAAAGACGTGTTGCACCTGGGAGCACTCCTCAATTCAAAGCCCGAGTACTTCGGACAACTCAAAAACAGTCCGCTGATTGTTTCGTTTCATCCCGGCCAGGACGATCAAAAGACCCACATTCTTTTGCTATCGAAGGTGGGCGTCGTGCCTTTCCATCGTGACTTAAGCGCTTTCTTGGAGCAACGCCTGGGAGCAGCGTTTGTTCTTGAAGATTTCGAAAGCGAAGGCTTTAAGGGATTCCGGATCACAAATCTAATGACAGACCGCGCCGTTATCTTTGTCTTTGCCGACGGTGTGCTGGTTGCC
>JAJRWG010000260.1 GCA_024276895.1 Bacteroidota bacterium | reverse complement strand
CAAAACGATAAAAAAACTGGGTGCTGAATTTGAAGATGCCTTAGCCGGTTTAAAATACGGCGCCATTTGCGTTAATGTATGGAATGCACTGGCTTTTCTGTTGTCACAGTGTAGCTGGGGTGCTTTTCCGGGGCATCCATTCAATGATATTCAAAGCGGAATGGATGTAGTTCATAATACATTTTTATTCGACAAGCCACAAAAATCAGTTGTTTACGGGCCTTTCAGATCGCTACCCAGATCATGGATTCATGGCGATTTAAACCTGATGCCCAAGCCGCTGTGGTATATTACAAATAAAACGGCACACCTGACTGCTAAACGGCTCACACGCTTTGCCGTTAATCCCGGTGTCAGACATCTGCCCGGCATTTTCGCTGCGGCTTTGCAGGGTTGACGAAATTGTTTGCTGAGCTGGCATTAACCCAACAACAGCCCCGGCCTAATCCTCTTTTTCAAGATATCGGGTTGATTCTTTTTTGGTTCCAAAGCTAAACCTTAAAAAACCGAAGGCATAAGAAACGGTTGGGTTGGTTTGCGTAAAAACTGTGAGCATATCGCGGGTTGCAATACCGACTTCCCAGGTATTTTTATCGTTTTTAAGCGGGTAGAAGGTAATTCCAAACGGGACATTGGTGCCAAACTTTCCACCCGTCACAACGCTGATTGACAATTGCACCCATTTGGCAGGGTTAACGCGTGTGCCGATACTAAAGACGGGGGCCTCAAAGTTGCCGGGAACTTTTTCGCCAAGGGGGATGTAGGCATCCAGACCGGCCTCAATGAATTCATTGAATGTGTAACTTAAGCCTCCCCTGAAATGCATCGGCAGCTTTAATTTTAGCTCTGCAATACCTATAAGGGTTGTGTCATTCGGAGGTGGGCCGTTGTCCGTGTTGATCAACTGTCCTTCCTCAAAAATATTGTAATTATCCAGACCCGGCGTGTCGGTTCGCCAAACACCGCCTTCAACAGCCTTGTAAACATTCTTTTTCCAGGTAATTGATCCAATATCGTTTACGGCCAGCCCGATTCGTAGTTTTTGTTTTATTTCAAGGGTGGTACCGATATCAAATCCGAATCCGGTGCCGACGGTCTTCAGCCCGTTGCCGGTTAATTTATCGACCTGTCCGTCATAAATGCCCTTGCTGGAGTAATCGATGCCGAATCCGGGGCTTAATGATGAATTTCCAATAAGTTCACCGCTTTCTTTTTGGTAGTACCTGGCCATGGCCTGGCCCATCAGATATTTTAAGTTGATGCCCAGGTACCAGGCAAAATTGTCATTCTTAATGACTTTGCGCCCGTATCCGAGGTTAAACTCACGGTACATCAGCATGTGATAGTCCGAACCTTTGTAGATCTCAGAAGCTTTTCCAACGCCTGCCGTCTGACTCCTGTAACCCACCTGTTGCCCGTTTTCAAAAGCTGTGGAATCGAAATACGGATCGTTATACCCCAGGAACAGATAACTGGCTCCGTTGTCGTTAAGCAGTGAGTGCCAGGTAAACTTGTCGCGAACATTAAAGGCAAAACCGCCGATTTCCTCATCCTGCCAGGAAAAGCCCACCCATGTCAAACTTGCGGTTCCGAACATCCTGGCATCGGTAAAGGCGGCTGCAGCATCCTTTTTCCCCTGCATGTCAAGTGTGATCGGATTGCCGTAAAGGTCATTGGTAATCTGGCTTTTGGTTAAGGCTTCGGAATAAAGTGAAAAACCGAATTCAAACAGGCCAAGATTCATTGTATGATCATTCCTTGACCAGCCCAGGTTGGCAGGATTAATTCCTAAAGATTGGTAATCATTTATTGATGATGTAGCGTAACCTGCACCTGTTGAGTTAAAAGAACTGAGTTCTGTTTGAGCAGGTAGAAGTGTAGCGAAAAATACAATAATTAAAAGAGATAAAAGTGTTTTCATAACGACTGGTTTTAGTTAATAATATCCAAATATAACAACAATTTTTTTAAATCGTGTTTTGCGACTGTAATTGCAGGGCGGTTAAAGCTAAAAGAAACGGCCTTAGGGCTTATGTATTGATCAGAAAAATCAACACTTAAAAGGCTCTCGTTTAAAACAAATCCGGGTGTTTAAGATTTCCGTTTCCTATTTATAATCCATAACCTTGTATTTGGCTTTTTCAAGATTTCCGGGTAAGCTCCTTTGTATTTGTTTTAGAAGATACAATGTTGACCATTATAAATTTAGCGATAATTCTTGATCTGAAACATATTTCATATCCGATACCGTTTCACGGCTGGCAGATTACATCGCAGCTAAATTGCCCGGTATTAAAGGTTTCAACAGGCGCGGCCTTTACCGGATGATGCAGTTTTACGAATCTTATAACATTCAGTCAGACACCTGTAAAAACTGGCTCAAACAGCAGGATAAAACCTACAAGGAGGATACTGAAAATGAATTTGTGTCCGCAATGCTGACACAAATTAGCTGGACACATCACCGGTTAATCCTTTCCAAAACCAAATCGGCTGATGAGAAGTTATTTTATATTGCTTACACACGCCACGAAAAATGGGGTACAAGAGAACTGGAACGGCAATTGAATTCGGCATTGTATGAACAAACTTTATTGGGTCATAAAAATGTGTCCGCAGTGCGGACACAAAGTAATTTGCCGACCATCAATCTTTTCCGAGACCCGTATGTTTTCGAGTTTCTAGATCTGCCTGAACTTTATTCGGAAAGTGATTTGGAACATGCACTGGTCTTAAACCTGAAAAAGTTTATTCTGGAAATAGGCAAAGGATTTTCTTATATGGGCAACAAGTTCCGGTTGCAGGTTGGCAACAAAGATTACCATACTGACTTATTGTTTTTTCATCGAGACCTGCAATGCCTGGTTTTGTTCGAGCTGAAAATAGAGGAATTTAAACCGGAATTTCTCGGCAAGCTGAATTTTTATCTCGAAGCGCTCGACCGCGATGTGAAACGCCCCCACGAAAAACCCAGTATCGGCATTTTACTGTGCAAAGGTAAAGACAGCGAGGTGGTTGAATATGCCATGGCCCGCAATACCTCACCCGCCCTGATTGCCGATTATGAAACCAAACTGATCCCCCGCGAGGTGCTGGCCGGGAAATTACACAAATTAAGCATGGCGTTAAAAAAGGGCAATGAATAAAACGGCAGAAAATAAAGTGCCCCGGTTGCAGTTTCTTGAATTTGAGGGAGTATGAGAAAGAAAGAGGTTAAATCAAGGTGCTAAAATTAATCCTGGAATTAAAAAACTTCCCAAAAAGTTTATTTATATAGACCTTGAAAGTGTGGAGAAAGGAATCAGATAATCAAAACTTAAGTGACTTTCGTTTAAAACAAATCCGGGCGTTTAAGATTTCCGTTTACTCCTGCGTTCCGGCAACAGCATTGCCGGCGTGTACGGGTACAATCGGGCTTAGGGCTTGAGTGCCCGTTGAAAGAAGGGTCAAGATGTAAAAAATTATCACACGGAGCGCTGTGAAGAAGGCCTTCCCGTGCTGACAAAGTCTAAAAACCACAACTCAATGCGCAAACCCCACTTTACCTCCGTCTGCCACCACCACTTGGCCGTCCGCCGCCACCTCCGCCGTAAGATCGCGAACGATTGTAATTGGTGTTGCCCCGGCTCCGGCTTTGGTACGACTTATTAAGCTGCTGCCGTTGCTGTGACGACATGCCTGTTGACGGTCGCTGCTTTCCGGTCGAAGGCCTTGTCGCCGGTTTTTGGGCTGGTTTTTGTGTTGGCTTTGTTGCCGGTCGCGTAGCCTTGTTATTTTTTTGTTGCCAGTCCCCGCTCTTATCACGTTGGTAAACATTACCTTTCCTGTCAGCGTAAACATTGTTTGGCTTGGTCGAGGGTCGTGCTTTTTTGTTCAGGTTTTTATTGCCGGGTGCTGTCACCCTGGCCCGGTTGGCCGTTTTCACACCTGCCGGCCTGTTTTTATAAACATTGGCATTGCGGGCTCCTGCCGCGTAGCCGGCCCTGGCACCCCTGGCATAACCATGTTGGTAGCCATGCCTGTAACCGTGGTGGTATCCACGGGAGTAACCGTGCCGGTAACCGGCATGAAAACCCCTTGGCCCCCAGTAGGCCATGGCGTGGGGATGAAAACCCCAGCCAACCCAGCCATGACTCAGTCCGAAAGAGAAACCCCAGCCGGTATAAGGATTCCAGTGAACCCCAAAGCCGAAAGTCACCGGTCGCGGATAATAGTAGTGATGGTACCAGGGATGGTACCAGTAACCGGTACCGTAAACCACGCTGCCGCCGTAAACGTACGAGTAAGTGTAACCGGGCAGGTAGCCCACATAAACCACTTCGGGAGTGGATTCGTAAATGTAAACGTACTTCACGTTGTAGGCTTCCGACTCCGGCGGGATCTTGTCCACTTGTTCGGGACGGGTATCGCTTACTGTCCACGGCCCGTCGGGACTGTTGGAAACAAACCAGATGGCATCGTCAACGCAGTAGTACTTATTGTCAATTAACAGCACGGTTTTGTCTGAGTTTTTGGCTACGGAAATATCAGTGCCCTTGATTTTCTCAAACTTAGGACTGCCGTCCCACTGCACCTCGACCGTCGTATTTTTCCGGTCAACCGTAGCCGTTTGCGGGATGAATTGTTCCAGCAGGGCATCTTCTGCTTCGGGTGTGCCCGGCACGCTGGTCCGTACATTCCCGATGTCGGAATCTTCCGGAATTTTAGAAAAATCTTCGGGCAGGTCTTTGGGTTCGGAAAATTTCCAGTCGCCATCTTTCAACGTTCGTGAATGAAACCACCGCCCTGCCAGCAAAACGTAGTGCTGTTGCGAGTTGATGTCCATCACAATGTCGCTGCTGGTGTTGGTAACGTAGAGCAGGCTGGTGCCCTCGATGGGAGCGTAATCGGGCTCACCGTCGGTGGTGATTAGTTCCGAGGGTTTGGTCACCACGATGAGGGCCGGAGCTTCGCTAATGCTTGCCGAAATGGAATCCAGTTCGGTTTCGGGAAGATTTTCATCGGCAAACTTTACCAGCTCGGAAGGAACCTTGGTGGTGTGGGTGTAGCCTGAGCTTACTTTGTCTGAAACGTACCAGAATTTCCCGCCTTTGATGTAATATTTATTCTTCGACTTAACGATGAAAAAGGCGGTGTTGACCACGTATTCGTAATCGGAGCCTTCAATTTCCTTGATGATGGGATCGCCGTCGATGCTGATGAGTACCGCAGGTTCGGTGCGGAAATAAATATCGGGCGGGTCGTTGTTCAGGTTTTCGGAAACGTTTTTCAGGTCTTCCACTTCTTCCAGCCCTGCGGTGATCCTGTCCAGAGACATGAGCAGGTTCAGCGATTTGATTTCTTGTTCGAGCAAGCGTGAAAAGCGTTCAATTTTGGTCGAGTCTTCGACATCGGGAAAATGGATGCGGACGATGTCAATGCTTTCCAGCAGGGCCGTTTGTTTTTCCAGGTCGGTGTCCAGCCGGGCCTTGAACCACAGCGCCCCGAAAACCAGCTCTTTGTCCTTTTGTTTGACAGACAAAGCCATGCGCCCTTCAAGGATGTTGCCCTTAAACGATTCGAGTTGCGGTTGGTATAAAGTTACAATGGTTCCGCTTTTTTCAATTTCCATCGGCCAGTGTAGCTGTGGAATGTCGTCTGCAAAAATGCTTTGGAGGGTAATTAAAACCGTTGCTGTAATGAGGATGATGTGTTTCATTGTAATTAATTTTAAGTTTCGGGATGGGAATGCAACTTTCCTGCCAGAATTGCCGATTGGCAAAGTTACGAACTTCCGGTCGGTATTCCGCCGGGATAAATGATGCCAATCTTTGATTTGGTTTTTAAGCTGTTGCAGAAAACAGTTAAGAAGTTTACCAAAAGGTCAGTCCTGTATGATTAAAAGGAAACATTCAATTTCAGTTTTTTGAAATCGACATCATCCGGATAGTTCACGCTTACAAAATCGTTATTCAGGTAAAAACTTTGGATTGTAATTGAATCGTTTGCATTTGATAAAATCGCATGAATGTCTTCCACACTGTTTTTGGTAAGCTTGCGATGCCATTTGGCCCAAAAATAAACCAGGTAATAATCAGCAGTATCCACTTTTGCAATATTATCGGTCTCCATATTCCGGTAATTCGAAAGTAGGTGGTTTAAAGTATTGATAGAATCAAGCGGTAAAAAAACAGAAAGTAAACCCGAAAAAAAATCACTGCCTGGCAAACAGCAATAGTATCCTGTTTCTTTGCCCTGATAAATGATGCGCTTACCTTCTTTGTTGAATAGTAATACCAAATCAGCAAACTGAAAGTTGATTTGGGAACTATTCTTTTAACCTGTAAATTATACCCACACTTAACAAATAACCGAATTCCCATTGAAAACGTTGAAAAGTAGTTTGCGGCAATCTCTTGTCCTCTCCAAATATCAATGTTATACCAACCCCTGCTTTTTGCACCAGGTAAAACGATTTCGTTAATTTGGCTTTAAATCCAATACCAATATTGTTTTCCATCCAGAAAAAAGGCCCAAAGAAATCAATGTATTCTTTATATAAAACATCTCCGTTAGAATCATAAGTATAGGGTAAGAAATCCCTGTTTCTTGTTGTTGAATAAGTAAACTGCAAATCATAGAATGCAAATGGTTTTATACATTTCCAATTGTTTAAGAAGCTTTTGTGATAAAAAGTCTCAATGCCAAAAAAGTGAATAAACTCAGTGGCATAAAGCCTCTTGAAGTAAACATTGTTTTGGTCATCGGGATGGGCAAGTTTGTTAATATTGACCCTTAGCATAGCGCCAATCTCATTTGTGCCGTTTATTGTTTTGGAGTAACCAAAAGCTACATTGCGACCCGAGGTTGTTGAGTTGAAAGCAAATATTAAATCATCTTGTGCGCTTGAAATAAAACTGCTTATCATAAGTATTACCAATAAAAAACTCTTTTTCATATTTTTCTATTTATGTAATACCCTAAAGAGAGATTGGTTCTCTCTTCAGGGTAAAATCTGTTATATTAAATACTAACTCTCCAAACACGGTATTTAGATTTATAATTATTATGCCATTTGGCCCAATTCCAATATATATAGTT
>JAJRWG010000259.1 GCA_024276895.1 Bacteroidota bacterium | reverse complement strand
TTTCTGGCCAAAGCTGTTGATGTAACCGGCACAAAAGAACGTGAATTTTTTAAAGTGGAACGTACAGAAAACGGGAATACGCGGCTTAGCGTTTATGCCTTAAGCAATAAAAAGGGCAAAGTAAAAGAGCAGCTTTACAGCAGGGATTTCAAATTTGATGAAACCAAAGAAATCAGGTTGTACGGACTGGACGGCAAAGATATATTCTGGGTGAGCGGAAGCGGTAAGAGAGGAATTAAAGTCCGTATCATCGGGGGAAAAGGAAAAGACTCAATCATTGATGAATCGAAGGTCAGGGGATGGGGAAAGAAAACCGTGGTGTACGACCGAAAAGACAAAAAAAACGGGATTGTCAAAAGCAGTGAAACACGCCTTCAGTTATCCAAAAATAAATCAGTAAACACTTACAACCGTAAACTATTTAAACACAACAGGGTGATGCCGTTAATCTGGGCAGGTTATAATATTGATGATGGCGTTTTTCTGGGAGGTGGCGTTAAAATTACACGTTTTCAATTCCGCGACTCGACCATCCAAAAAATACGGGGCAACCTGGCGATTCAAACCGGTGCATTTGCCGTGAGCTATGAGGGATTGTTTAGTGCTGTTTCGCCAACTTTCGATTTAACATTAACAGCGGATGTCAGCTTTCCACGGAATGTGGATAATTTTTTCGGACTTGGAAATGAAACCCAAAAACTGACGGATGACAAAAAATACTATCGTGTCAGGTATACCTATGCCTGGGTAAATCCCATGCTCAAACAAACGATAAATAAAAACATTTACTATTCCTTCGGCGCATTTTACCAGTATTTTATGGTAACGGACACCGCCGGCAGGTTTATTGGCGATGGCTATCCGTTGTTGTTGGATTCTTCGGCCTACCTCCCCCATCATTACACCGGCCTGAATGCAATGTTTCAACTCGATACCAGAAATGACAAGGCATTGCCTGTGAGAGGGATTTTTTGGGAAACAGAGGCTTTGGGCTATTACAGCATCAGGGACGAAGGGAGAAACTTTGTGAAATTCCGTTCCGATTTGCGGTTTTACCTGAGCTTTAGAAAAGATCCGAGGATAGTTTTTGTGCTTCGCTTTGGCGGAGCAATGAACCTGGGCGATTACGAATTTTATCATGCCAATTTCCTGGGCGGGAAAACCAACCTCAGGGGTTTCCGGAGCAATCGCTTTGCAGGGGATGTTTCCGTTTTTCAGAATACAGAAGTCCGTATCAAACTGACAGACATCAGAAGCTATATTTTTAACGGCCAAGCCGGACTTTTACTCTTTAACGATTTGGGCAGGGTATGGGTAAATGGGGAAAACTCATCAAGATGGCATGACGGTTACGGCATTGGGCTTTGGTTGACACCCTTTGATTTCACAGCATTGACATTAACCTACAACAGGTCGGCAGAAGATGGTTTTATCGATTTTAAGTTCAGTTATTTGTTTTAATTACAATTTTCCGGAAGGCCTGAAGTTTTATCAGTAAATGAAAGGATACAACATCAGATAAATAGGATTTCTAACTAAATACCTATTCACCATGAAAATCATAAGTGTTGATTTGCTTCAGGAAGCCGCCCTCTTTGTGCAACAGCTTTTGGCAGACAAATTACCCGAAAGCATTAAGTTTCATACAGCGGAACATGCAGCATACGTGGCTGACAAGACAGTGCTGATTGGCAGTAACTGCGGCTTAAGCGAGGATGAAATAAGACTTGTTGAGCTTTGTGCCTGGTTTCACGACACAGGCTATATTTTTAATTCTGAAAACCACGAAGCAGCAAGCGCCGGAATTGCTGCCGGATTTTTAGCCTCGAAAAGCATCGACGAGACAACGATCACGCAGGTTAAAAACTGCATTTTGTCAACCCGAATTCCACAACAACCGAACAACCTTTTAGCCAAAGTACTTTGCGATGCCGACATGGCACACCTGGCAGAAGAAGACTATTTTGAACGAATAGAAAATATGCGCGAAGAATGGAACAGCACTGGCGAGCACAAAATCAGCAGGCGCAAATTCCATAAAGTTTCCGGGAAATTCTTCCGGCAACATGAATATTTCACTGATTTTTCCAAAAAAGAACTGCAAACAAAGAAAGATAAAAACTTACAACTGATTCAAAAAAAGATTTATAAGATGGAACTAAAAAAAGAAAAAAAGCTGCTCCAAAGCAGCAAAGAAAAAAACAAGCCGAAGCGCTACTCGCGGGGTGTTGAGTCGATGTTCAGAAATACGGCACGCATGCAGATTAACCTCAGCTCGATAGCCGATAACAAATCAAACATCCTCATCTCGGTAAATGCCATCATCATTTCCATCACCATGACGGTCTTGGTTTCGCGCTTCGAGGAAACGCCCAATATTATTTTGCCAACCCTCATCTTTTTGTCGTTTAGCCTGGTTACCATTGTGTTTGCCATCCTTTCAACGCGGCCTCATATTTCATCGGGCACCTTCAACAAAAACGAAATCAAACAAAAAAAAGTGAACCTCTTGTTTTTTGGGAATTTCTACAATATGGAACTGTCAGATTATGAATGGGCCCTGGGAGAACTGATGAAAGACGACGACAACCTTTATGCCGCAATGATCCTCGACCAACATTCTTTGGGCAAAGTACTGGCCAAGAAATACAAGCTTCTTCGAATAGCATACAATGTATTTATGTTTGGCATTATCATTTCTGTTTTGGCATTTGTTTTCGCATTTATCAACTTTTAAACCAGCTTTACAATGAAAACCCGAAAAGAAAGACTGTCGGATATTGACCATCAGTTAAAAGACATCATTGCAAAGGTGAATGAAATGGAAAACACCTATGCCCGTGAAATTGAAAAAGTCCATCCGGTTTACCGAAAAAGTGCACTAAACCTTGTACACTACCTGGGTTTCAGAAGTTTTGATATTGATCTGTTACAAAGTCAGTTAAGAGATCTTGGCCTGCCGGGCTTATCAAATATCGAAGCCCATGTACTGAAAAGCCTGCTCACGCTCAGCTCCATTATCAACCATTTACTTGGCAATCCCATCAGGGAAAAAAGAAAAGGGATTATCTCTTTCAAAAAAAGCAAAAAGATACTCAACCGGAATACAAAGCTGCTGTTTGGTTACAAATCAAAAAAACGACGGACACGGATTATGGTTACCCTTCCCGGGTCTGCCGCTGACGATTACCTGCTGGTCAATCATTTAATGAACCTGGGGATGAACAGTGCCCGGATTAATTGTGCACACGACAATCCGGAAACCTGGAAGAAAATGATTGACAATATTCACCAGTCAAGCCAAAAACTTTCAAAAAGCTGCAAAATAATGATGGACCTGGGAGGCCCCAAGCTGAGGACAGGTGACATGCAAGCCGGCCCGGAAATTATCCACATCAGACCTGAAAAAGATGTGACGGGGAAAATAGTGCATCCGGCAAAAATCTGGATTGCACCACCCGATATTCCTCCTCCTGGAAACATTAAAATCCCGCATATTCCTGTTACCGAAACCTGGTTTAAAAACCTAAAACGCGGTGATACAATTCATCTAAACGACACAAGGGGGAAAAAGGTCAAACTGATGGTAAATGGCAGAAAAGGTGATGGAAGATGGGGGTACTGCCACTCTTCTGC
>JAJRWG010000258.1 GCA_024276895.1 Bacteroidota bacterium | reverse complement strand
TTTTCAAGTTTCGCTAAAAAAGCGTTGTGGGTAAGTCCGTTGGAAGCGACGATCTGCCTGCCGAAAATATGGTCTTTTCCGCCCTTGAAGTCGGTGACCAACCCGCCGGCACGCTCCACAATGAGGCTGCCGGCAGCCACATCCCAGGGTTTGAGGCCGTATTCGAAAAATAATGCGAAGCGGCCGCAGGCTACGTAGGCCAAATCGAGGGCAGCGGAGCCCAGCCGCCGGATGCCGCGGGTATTTTTCATCAGGTCTTCAAACAATGCCAGGTATTGGCTCAACAAAGAGTAGTCGGAGTAAGGAAAGCCTGTGGCCAGCAGTGAATCATTAAGTCGGGCTGTGGGTGAGACCGATATCTCTTTTTCGTTGAGCAGGGCCGGTCCGTCTTTCCAGGCATAAAAGCATTCGTCGCGGTTGACTTCGTAAACTACTGCCGAAAGCACTTCTCCGGGTGCTGCCAGGGCAATGGAAATGCAGTAGTTGGGGATGCCGTGGATGAAATTGGTGGTGCCGTCCAACGGGTCGATGATCCAGTTGAGTTCATCCTTTTTTTCCAGTTGCGGGTTTTCCTCGGCGATAAAACCTGCCTGGGGCACCAGCTTTAGCAAGGCCCCGACCAGGCGCCTTTCCGATTCCAGGTCAACGTAAGTCACCAGGTCGTGCAGGCCTTTTTCCCTGATGTTTTGCAATCCGGTTTTTCCGGCTTGCTGACGGATAAATCCGCCTGCTGTTTTTGACAGTCCGGCTACTTGCTGGGTGATGGCTTTCAAATCCATTGTCAATTTGATTTATCAGTTTTAACAATCCCTGCTCAAACAGCTTTCTTTCGTTTTTGCAGGAGGAGGACGAAAATAGTTAATCCGCTCAGGAAAAGAAACACGGCGATTACTTCAGCCTGTGTAACCTTCATCCCCAGAAAATCAAACTGGTTGTTTACCCTGATCTTTTCAATGAGAAAGCGCTCTGTTCCGTTGAGCATCAGGTAAATGGCTGTCAGCATGCCATGCACACGGAGGTGTTTACGGATTCCCCACAAAACAAGAAAGAAGAGGATGGCCATTGCGGTTTCGTAAACCGATGTAGGGAACACCCCCTGTGCCAGTTGAAAGCAATGGGGCCCGTCGCAGCCCGGGATGGGCACGCCGTGGTTGATGATGTTGTGCGGATAGGTGTACGACCAGGCCCAGTCGGGCAGGAAAGAGAGCCAGCCGGGTTTGTCGAGATTATTGACGATGCCCCAATCGCCGTCACCTGCCACGTGACAGCCCATGCGACCAATGCCGTACGAAAGCATCAGCGACGGGGCGATGCTGTCGGCCATGATCCACGTTTTGATACCCTGCCTGTGAGCGTAAAAGGCCACGGCCACGGCAGCAACCAGCAATCCGCCGTAAAAACTCATTCCGCTGAATGACAGCAGCGAATCCAGGGGGTCGGCAGTGAAATCGTCCCAGTTCTCAAACCAGTGAAAAACCTTGGCGCCCAGCACGCCGAAAATAACAGCAACAAAAACAATGGGCCAGGTTTGCTCACGGGCGTGGTTGGTCATCTCTTCCCAAACGGGAGGCTTGAGCTCGTTTTTCCGCCGGTAAAAATAATACCAGGCTGTGTAGGCGGCGGCAAGCAATGCCCCGCCCGGCCACGATCCCTCAAACGACAAAATGTAATCCTGCGGATCGGTGGCAAAGTTGCTGTAATTCAGCAAGGCCCCCACGATTTTAAATCCGGCCAGTAAACTGACAACAAAAATAGTAAGCAGTTCGGGCAGGGTGGCAGGCTCGCCTTTCAGCACCTTTTTTTGAAGGGGTTCTATCAGTTTTTCCTTTTCTTTCCTGTCCAGTTCCCTGT
This sequence comes from Bacteroidota bacterium, assembly GCA_024276895.1. Lineage (GTDB taxonomy): Bacteria > Bacteroidota > Bacteroidia > Bacteroidales > F082 > B6-G9. The sequence goes on along the minus strand of JAJRWG010000258.1, from coordinate 1,683 downwards.
ACAAAAAGTAAGCCCCTGCCAAAAAGGCCAGGGCAAGGAAAAAACCGTAACTCTGGATGGGTAAAACGATGTCTGTGCCAAACCAGTCGTTGATCCAGTCGCTTAGTTTCGGATACATGGGCTTGCCGGGTTGATAATTTTTTCAAAAATACGATTATTCAAACCTTAGTCATCATTTTTGTCTCACCGAAATGAATTGCTGGAAAACGATGCCGGCCACAATCAGGGCAAGCCCGACAATGGTGGAAGTGCGGATGTCTTCACCTACGGTAAGATGTATCCAGAACAGGGCGAAGAAAGGGGAGAGGTAGATCAGGTTGCTGACTTTGGCCGTATCGGAAGAAAAATTCAGCGCTTTCAGCCAGATGACGAAAGTGATGCTCATTTCGAAAGCGCCGATGTAAACCGTTCCCAACAGGGCCTTGCCGGTGGGGAAGCTGATCCCCCGTCCGGTTAACAGCAGAAACAAAAAAATGTACACGAAGCCAAAGAACAGGTTCAGCATGATCTTTCCGCTGGTTTCCCTCTTGTCCTTCATGTTGAGAATCCAGTAAATAGCCCAGAAAAGGGCACTCCCCACCGCGAGGCTGACACCCAGCGGACTGACATTTCGCAGACTGGTCAGGCTGCCGTGGGTGCTGATGATCACGATGCCGAAAAAGCTGATGAAAATGGCAAGGATGCTCAGGGGATGGATCTTCTGTTTCAGCAGGGGCACCGAAAGCAGCACCAGTACCAGCGGCCAGGCATAATTTAAAGTGCCTGCAATTTGGGCTTCCAGCAAATCGTAAGCCTTGAACAACACCAGGTAGTAAAGAAAGGGGTTGAAAAATCCCATCACCGCCGATGAAAACAGATGCCCGCGTTTTATGTCAGAAAAGAGCAGCGGTTCCTTACCCGTTTGGTTGACCACGGCCAGGATGAGCATACCCGAAAACGCTGCCCAGAGCAGCATCTGGTCGAATGCAATGTGCGCAAGCGTGAGCTTAAAAGCCGAGCTCATCGTTGACCAGAAAACAACGGCAAGCAAGGCCAGCAAAAATGCTTTTTGTTGGTTGGAGACCGGCATCATGTTTTTGGTTTTGCCGGGCTAAGGTAGGGAATTTGGGGTTTTTGATTAGTTGATTGGTGATTGGTGATTTGTAACTTACCAAACAGGACATAGGTATTGAAGTAGCTTCTTGACAATTTGTCACGCTTTTTGCAACGGCGGCGTTTTAGCGATAAGAATGCTTTTTTGTCCGTCAACGGAAAGGTCTGAAGCTCTATCGGGTTCAGGAAACTGTCAAGCACATTAAAATAAAATTTACCACCCTGACCTTTCAAGTCAAAGCAGGCCCTCGCACAGGAGACTTGAAAGGTCGAAGAAGCTTGCGCAGTCCTTTGTTTCAACCTTTCAGGTCTTGTTCGACCTGAAAAGGTCAGGCCCCGCTGATCTTTCGCCGCGTGTCTTCCAGGGCCGTGTCGGTACCGAAAACGTGCAGCACGTCGCCCAGGCGGAAATAGGTTTCCCCGTGGGGGATGTAGAAATTGTTGCCGCGCTTGACCATCATCAAAATGGCATCTTTGTGGAAAGGCACTTCTTTCAGTTGCAGGCCGTCCACCTCCTTGTTGTTCACGGGAATTTCGTCCACGCTGAAATTCTCGAACGACTCCACCAGGGCGTGGTAGGTAGTGGGGCGA
>JAJRWG010000257.1 GCA_024276895.1 Bacteroidota bacterium | reverse complement strand
TGTGGCTGCCGGCAGCCTCATTGTGGAGCGTGCCGGCGGGTTGGTCACCGACTTCAAGGGCGGAAAAGACCATATTTTCGGCAGGCAGATCGTCGCTTCCAACGGACTTACCCACAACGCTTTTTTAGCGAAACTTGAAAAGCATTTCAAAAGTAAGTTGTGATTGAACAGCGGGCTTTTGACACGGCATCTTTCCCACAGAAAGCAGCTGAACGAAAATCGGACGAACTTTCACAAGGCAGGGCGGTGTTTCGTTTTTTTTACTAATATTGTCTGTTATTCTAACCAACCGCTTATGGCCAACAATCCGCAGGGAGAAATAAAAAAAGACAGTCCCACAAGAAGTATTCTTAAAGCTCTGAGTTGGCGGCTCATCGCTTCGGGCTCAACATTTATCATCAGTTTCACAATCTTCACCCAGGCTACTGAAACGGCTTTTAAGGAGATCTTTCAGGCCGTGTCCTACATTACGGCGGTTGACATTGTGGCCAAGCTTGTACTTTACTACCTGCACGAACGATTGTGGACCAACATTGTCTGGGGTAAAGAATGGAGAAGAAAAGCATGGCGGAGGAAGTACCGCAGAATGCACGCCCTGCTCGATAAAAAAAACAGACGAAATGAAAACTAAAGCATCCGTTTTTCTCGCAACTTTCCTGCTGAGTCTTTTCTCTGTTTTCAGCCTTGGGGCACAAACGGAAGACACGACCACCGGCCCGGTGCGCGTTTACACCTTCAACATTGACGAAATGATTGCCCCGCCGGTTTGGCGCACCACCAAGCTGGCCATCGAAAATGCAGTAAATGAAAAGGCTGACCTGATCCTGATACACATGAACACTTACGGGGGGATGCTGGATGCGGCTGACTCCATCCGCACCAAGATCCTCAACACCAAAATCCCGGTTTACGTCTTCATTGATAAAAATGCCGCTTCGGCAGGCGCTTTAATTTCCATAGCCTGCGACAGCATTTACATGGCTCCGGGTGCCAGCATCGGCGCGGCCACTGTGGTCAACCAAAGCGGCGAAGCCCTGCCCGACAAATACCAGTCGTACATGCGCTCGATGATGCGTGCCACCGCCGAAGCCAAAAACCGGGACCCTGATATCGCCCAGGCCATGGTCGATCCCAGACTTTATATTGAGGGTATCAGCGACAGCGGACAGGTGCTGACGTTCACGGTTTCGGAAGCCATCAAGTTCGGATTTAGCGAGGGCCAGGCCAACAGCCTGGAAGAAGTGCTTGAAATGTCAGGGGTTGAGGATTATGTTTTTCTCAAGCATCAAATCTCGGCAACCGACAAAATTATCGGCTGGCTCATCAACCCGGTGGTCAGCGGTATTCTCATCATGGTGATCATCGGCGGGATTTATTTCGAGCTGCAAACACCGGGTATCGGTTTTCCGCTTGCAGCAGCCGTACTTGCGGCCCTGCTTTATTTTGCACCCCTCTACCTGGAAGGGCTGGCCAACCACTGGGAAATCCTGCTCTTTATCGTAGGCCTCATTTTAATTGCAGTGGAAATTTTCGCCATCCCCGGTTTCGGAGTTGCGGGAATATTGGGAATCACGTTCGCCGTCGCCGGGCTAACCCTCAGCATGGTACAAAATATGGGAACGGGTATTTTCGATTACGACATGACCAATGTCGTTAAGGCTTTCTTCGTGGTGATCATCGCTTTTTTCCTGGCCATCACGGCATCGCTTGTGCTGACCAAACAACTTTTCGGCGGTACCGGCTTCGGGGGCAGGCTTTCGCTGGCAAAAACACAGCAGGCCGGCGAGGGCTACACCTCTGCAAGTTCTGCTTACCAAAACATGCATGGCCGTCATGGCCTGGCCCGGACCATCCTCCGCCCTGCCGGGAAAGTGGAAATCGATGGCGATTTGTTTGACGCCACAGCCATTACCGGATACATCGAAAAGGGAGAAAAAATAACAGTAGTGGGTTACCAGACCGGCCAACTGGTGGTGAAAAAGGGATAGCGACTCCAATTGCCAAAAAATCAGACACGAATTTGAAAAACATGCTTCAAGTTGCACAAATACAATTTGCACCCAGGTTGGGCGATTTGGATTACAACCTGAAACGGGTTGCCGAATTGTTGAAACAGGCTGCCGCTGCCGACCTGGTGGTGATTCCCGAACTGGCCAACAGCGGCTACAATTTCACCGGACGCAGCCATGCCCTTGAACTGGCTTCAGGCGTGGGGAAAAGTGATTTCACAGAAATGCTTCGCGAAACCAGCCGGCGGCAAAACCAGTACATTGTCAGCGGTTTCCTCGAAAGCGAAGACGAGGAGTTGTTCAATACCTCACTGCTGTTCTCTCCGGGGGGAAGCATTGAAAAGTACCGTAAAATTCACCTGTTCCTGAACGAAAAAGATATTTTTAGCAAGGGCAACCTGGGACTTCCTGTTTTTGAGGTCAACGGTTTTAAAATGGGCATGCTCATTTGTTTTGACTACCTTTTTCCCGAAGTGTGGCGCATCATGGCACTGAAAGGCGCCGACCTCATTGCTCATCCCTCCAACCTGGTTACCTACAAGGCTTTTAAGGTAGTGCCCGCTCAGGCTACAATCAACAGGATTTTCATTTTTACCACCAACCGGACGGGAGCCGACCGGGGACTGTCATTTTCAGGACGCAGTTTCGCCGTTGACCCCGAAGGGGAAATCATCGGTGAGGCTTCGGTTTCGGATGAAGAGGTTTTGCTGACAACCATCGACCCCGTGCTTGCCCGTAACAAAATGCTCACTGAAAGAAACCATGTGTTGAATGACCGGTTCCCGGAGGATTACAGGGAATTGTTGTAAGATTTACAAAGAAACGCGGGATGCCGGCACAGTACGCAACCCGCTAAAAACACCTCACCAAACCTTCAAAGAACCCCCGCTCCCTCTTCGATGAGAAGAGC
>JAJRWG010000256.1 GCA_024276895.1 Bacteroidota bacterium | reverse complement strand
TCAAAAGAATAAGTTTTACTTTTGCCGCCCAATTTTTCAGGAGATGACGAAAGCCGGTTTTACCATACCTTTCAAAGGATTAAGCCTGGGAAACCATTCGTTTGACTTTGAAGTTGGACAAGCGTTCTTTGAAAGCTTTGCGTATTTTGAGGGCATCAACGGCAGTTTAAAGGCCCATGTTGACCTGCTGAAAGAATCAAGGCTGATGGATCTTGACTTTCGGATTGAAGGAAACATCAACCTGCCGTGCGACCGCTGCCTGGAGCGTTTTGACCAGCCCGTAGCAGGCCGGTTCAGGCTGATCGTCAAGTTCGGTGATACCTTTGTGGAAGAATCGGACGAAGTAATTGTACTTCCTGTTTCCGAAAGCAGCATCGCCCTGGATCAGTATTTGTTTGAGTACATCAGCATATTACTGCCGCTACAAAATATTCATCCCGATGATAAAAACGGAGAAAGCGGTTGCAACATGACGATGATCGACCAGCTAAATCAATATGCAAAGCGACCAGAAGACCCCAGATGGGAAGCATTAAAAAAATTAAAGTTGAAATAATTTAAATTGTTATAAAATGGCACATCCGAAGCGAAAAATTTCAAAAACCAGAAGAGACAAAAGACGGACGCATTACAAAGCAACAGCGCCTCAATTGGCCACCTGCCCCACCACGGGCACAGTCCATGTTTACCACCGTGCCTACTACGTTGACGGCGACCTTTACTACAAAGGCAAACTGGTCATGGAAAACGCCAAAGCTGAATAATTACACCAAGTGTTTTACTTAAACTTCCCGAAGTAACTCCCGCTTTTCTTCACCTGAAAAACGGACAGGTTTCCGGCTGCATCGGCCTATGCCATCCTGTGTGTTGAACAAGGGATGCTTATGCAGTGTGTAGTTGTGTTGAAGTAAAAAACATTAGTTTTGCAAAAGTTAATCAGGCAAATAATACATTTCCTATGTCAAAAATAACTGCAGCTATTACAGGTATCCACGGTTGGGTACCCGAATATGTGCTAACCAATGCCGAGCTGGAAACCATGGTTGACACTTCGGACGAATGGATTATCTCCCGTACCGGAATTAAAGAACGGCACATCTTAAAAGGAAAAGGGCTTGGGTCTTCTGATATTGCCACCGAGGCTGTCAAAGGCTTGCTTGAAAAAACAGGTACTTCGGCCGGTGAAATCGATCTGGTCATCATGGCAACCGTTACACCCGATCAGCTTTTTCCAGCTTCAGCCAATATTGTTTCCGACAAAGTCGGTATCAAAAATGCCTGGAGTTTTGACATCAATGCAGCCTGTTCAGGATTTTTATTCGCACTGAATACCGGTGCTAAATTTGTTGAGTCGGGACAATACAAAAAGGTAATCGTGATCGGCGCTGATAAAATGTCCGCCATTACCGATTACACCGACCGCACAACCTGCGTTTTGTTTGGCGACGCCGGGGGTGCCGTCCTACTGGAACCCAACACCGAAGGCTATGGCATCCTCGACACCAAAAACTACACCGACGGTTCGGGAAGGGATTACCTTTATCAAAAAGCCGGCGGATCGGTGCTACCACCCACACATGAAACCATTGACGCCAAACAGCATTACATCCGCCAGGAAGGCCAGTCCGTTTTTAAGTTTGCCGTGAAAGGTATGGCCGATGTAGCTGCCGAAATGATGGAACGTAATAATCTCACCAGCGACAACATCGCCTATCTGGTCCCGCATCAGGCCAACCTGCGCATCATTGATGCCACAGCAAGGCGGATGGGGATTGACAAAAGCAAGGTGATGATCAACATCGAGCGTTACGGCAACACCACCAACGGCACCATCCCCATGTGCCTGCACGAGTGGGAACACAAGCTGAAGAAAGGCGACAACCTGGTACTGGCCGCCTTTGGCGGAGGCTTTACCTGGGGAGCCCTTTACCTCAAGTGGGCTTACGACCCCCAATAAAAAACCTGCTGCCTTCACCGCTTTCCACGAAAAAACGGCTGCCGGCAACAGGCTGTTAAATATTTACAGGGTTTTGCTATCTCCTGCCCTGTTTGGCAACTCAGGGTACTGCTCCCTGAAAAACAGTTGCTTCAACGAATCCATCTCGCGCATCATGCGGTTCATCTGCATCATGTCGTGCTGCCACCTGTCCATGAAATAGTCAGGGGCAAGGAAACCGTGGTAGAACAACGAGTCGCCGAAAAAATCGTTTTGGTGATGGTCGAAAAAATCCGGGAACCGCATGTCGATCATGGGTTTGAACTGCGACAAGACGGAATCGATGTCCACCTCTACAGGCTCTCCGGTTTTATTGGTGTACGACCAAAAGTAAACGGAGTCGTAAGCAATCAGATTGCCGTTTTCATCATACTGCTTGTTGACCCTGACGTCAACTTTGGGTTGAATGGAATCCTGCCCGCTGGATGGTTCCGCCATCCTTTTTTCACCTGACTGGGCATTGCACGAAACCACAAAAAACGGGATGCTCAACAGCAAAAACAGTTTTTTCATGCTTCATACCTCCTCTCTTCAAAGATTAAAAAAGGCCGGCCAGAACCGGCCGGCCCGAAAGTTTTTTAGGCTACCTTGATCAATTTGGCAGGTTTCACTTTGGCCTCTTCCTTTTTCGGCAAAACAACCTTCAGCACGCCGTCGGTGTACTTTGCAGCGATCTTTTCCTGATCAACGGTTTCAGGCAAAGTAAACGACCTTTCAAACGATTGGTAGCTGAACTCCTTCTTGGTGAAGTTCTTTTCTTTTTCTTCTTTTTCCTGTTTTTTCTCCGAAGAGATCGTCAGCACGTTGTGGTCCAGATTGATGTTAAAATCATTTTTCTTCATTCCGGGAGCTGCCATTTCAACCGTGTAATCGTCAGCAGTTTCCGAAATGTTCACTGCCGGAATCGTCATTCCGCGTGCAACGAACGACGGAAAATTAAACAGGTCGTTGTTGAACAGGTCTTCCCACAATGTCGGAAGGCCCCAGTCGTCATTTCTTTTGATCAGTTTCATAGCTCAACCCTCCTTTCGTTTTTTGTTTTTGTTTAACTTCACCCTGCCACCATCAATTTAAATGCCAGACAGTTAAACTGAATTTATGACATTTTATACTGAAAATTTTGACAGATTTTTAACAGGCTTTAACAAAGAAAAATGACAATTTGACAAGGACAACTTTTCCAAAGTTTGGAACCTTGGAAAAGTTTGTTGGGGATGGTTCAAAGACCGGTTTGCTTCCAACCATCGTTGGCAAAATGCATCACTTCGGAAAAATCCAGGTCCAGCAGGTAGTGACGGGTGAAATCAAGCAAGGCATTGGTTTCCTCAGGCTGGTGTGCATCCGAAGAAATGAGGATGGGTATTTGCAGTTCTTTCACTCGTTTCAGCGTGTAGCCGTCGGGGAAGAGGCTATCGGAGCGTTTTTTGTACAAGCCGCGGGTGTTGATTTCCACGATGCGGTTCTTTTGCCGGATCAGTTCCAGGGTCTCGTCCACCAGGCTGCGGTACCATTTTTCGTCTTCGCTGAAAAAGCGTCCCCGGTTATGCATTTTTATTTTGTCCACATGTCCTACAATGTCGAACTCCTGGGTTTCGATCATCCGGCAAGTTTGGTGGTAAAAAGCCCGGACGGCTTTTTTGATGTCAACGCCGAAAAACTTCCGGATGCCTTCGTCATAGATTCGAAAATCGGGACCGTCGGTAAACCACAATTCGTCAAAACCGGCCGGTTTGACAAGGTGTACCGAGCCGATGAGGTAATCTGTCCGGCAATGATTTTTCCAGTAAGCGAAATCATCCGAGATGCCGGGGATGAAATCCATTTCCAGCGCCCTGTAGATGCTGAGCCTGCCGGAATATTCAGCTTTCAGCCGCTCGGTTTCACGGATGTATGCTTCCGTTTTTTCCGCTTTCAGCGAAAACGGGTTGTCGAAGGGCAGGGGGGAGTGCTCGGAAAAGCCGACCGCAGAAAATCCCAGCTCCAAAGCTTTTTTCACAAAGCTTTCCGGCTCTTCGCCGCCGTCGGAAAAACTGCTGTGCTGATGCAGGTTGTAGTCGATCATGCCGGCAAAGCTACTAAATTCCACGGCTCTTCCACTTGCCGTTTGAGGGACACGGCGGTTCCCTTTCAGCCTGCCTTTTGCTTCAAGAATTTCCGGTTACAGTATGTTTGTCTTGTTTTCCGACTCCCGCTCATAAACCAGAAAATCGTAATCGAAGGGATTGCTTTCGTCTTTTTGATGCCGCTCGCAAAATACTTCTTTCCATTCCCTCCGGTCGGGTTCGGGATAAAAAGTGTCGCCCTCAACGACCGTGTGGATGCGCGTGAGGTAGATCCTGTCGGTCACAGACATGGCCAGCCGGTAGATTTGCTCGCCGCCCACGATGAAGAGTTCCGTTTCGCCGGCCTTTCGGGCAATGTCGATTGCATGTTCCAGTTTGTTCACCACAATGCCGTCAGGGATTTTGTAGTCCGGGTTCCGGCTCAGGACGATGTTCACCCTGCCCGGCAGGGCTTTGCCCTCGGCTTCATAATTTCGCCGTCCGGTGACGATGTGATGTCCCAGCGTCTTTTCTTTGAAATAGGCCATGTCGCGTGGCATGTGCCAGGGCAGGCCGTTGTGCACGCCAATGACGTTGTTGAGAGATGCGGCGACGATTTGGGAAACGATCATTTGGATACATTGTTTCGTGCCAAAAGTATTAAAAACGCATGTTATGGCTAAAATTATGAAGCTGGAATTCATAATTTTAGTTTTAATCCATATTGCTTTCAGCTAAATCACCAATTGAGAGAGAGAAAATCAGAGCATTTTTTTCAGCGGTACCCGTGTCTGCGGTTTGCTGACTTTTATTGAAAAATACCTCCCGGAGATTTGATCACTGCTGTACCAAATTGGCAACCGATTTGTCGGCAGCAACCACCTTGTACAATTTGTCGCCCCGCCGTACCTGGCTTTTCACGGGCATGGAACACACATCGCCTTTTACGGCCTTTGGCACCGGATCCAGTTCCAGCCGCAGTTCTTTCACCACATCCTCGTACACCCCGGTGGTGGGGCCCATGATCTTGATTGGGTCGCCGGGCTTCAGGCTGTGGGACTCGATTTTCAACTCGGCCACACCGATCCTTCCGTAGTAGTTGGTCACCTTGCCGATCAGCACTTTGCGCTCGGTAGCCTGGTTGCCGTACTCTCTGGTCCACTCGCCGAATTTGCGTCCCATGTAGTAGCCTTCCCAGAACCCCCGGTTGTACACCGTGCCGAGACGGAGGTTCCAGCGGTCGATGTTTTCCTGTGTGTAATCACCTTCGAACCAGGCGTTGACGGCTTCGCGGTAAACGGCCGCCACGGTTTTGACGTAATCGGCCGAACGGCCGCGTCCTTCCAACTTGAGCACCCGTACCCCGGCATCCAGGATGCGATCCAGCAAAGCCACGGTGTTCAGGTCTTTGGGCGACATGATGTATTCGTTGTCGATTTCGAGCTGTTCGCCCGTTTCCTTGTCGGTAACCAGGTATTTGCGGCGGCATTGCTGCAGGCAGGCACCGCGGTTGGCCGAAGAATTTAAGTTGTCGAGGCTGAGGTAACACTTGCCCGAAACCGCCATGCAGAGCGCTCCGTGGGCAAACACCTCGATTTGCACCGGCTTGCCCGACGGCCCGCAAATGTTTTGCTCGCGAATGGCCGTGGTGATGGCTTTTACCTGTTCGATCTGCAATTCCCTGGCCGTTACCATCACATCGGCAAATCGGGCGTAGTATTTGACCGCCTCGATGTTGGTGATGTTGGTCTGGGTGGACATGTGGATTTCCATCCCCTGAGCAAAAGCGTACTGGATAACAGCCTGGTCGGAAGCGATGATGGCCGTGATGCCGTTGGCTTTGGCAGCGTCAACGATGCGGCGCATTTCTTCCAGTTCGTGGTCGTAAATCACCGTGTTCAGTGTGATGTAGGTGCGGAGGTTGTGGACTTTGCCGATGCGGGCTATTTCCTGCAGGTCGTCAAGGCTGAAATATTTTGACGATTTGGAACGCATGTTCAGCTTGCCGATGCCGAAGTACACCGAATCGGCACCGCCCTGGATGGCAGCCGTCAGCGACTCGTAGGATCCCACCGGAGCCATGATCTCTATGTCTTTTGCAGTCATGTCGTAGTGATTCGGACGGCAAAGATAAGGTGAATTGGAGAATCAGAATTTAGACACAGGTTGGCGTGGAAAAGCGGAGATTATCATCATAAAAAATCAGTACTATCAGCAACTAAAAAAAGCTGATAGAGATTTAATTTACAATTCGTAACCCCAACTCATC
>JAJRWG010000023.1 GCA_024276895.1 Bacteroidota bacterium | reverse complement strand
GCTCAACCAGAAAGTTGGCGTGCAGAATTATAACGCCGTCTTCGAGAAAATCCACAAATACGGCATCGCGGTGCTGGGGACTTTCATTTTCGGCCTCGACACCGACACGAAGCAGGACCTGGCCAACCGCGCCGATTTCATTATCAATTCCAAAATCGATGCCTTCCAGACAACGGTGCTGACACCCTTCCCCGGAACGGGGACTTATTTCAAATTTCTGAAAGAAAACCGCATACGTTACAACAACTTCCCCGAAGACTGGCAGCGGATGCGCTTTTTCGAGAACGTGATCGAACCCGCTACCATGACCCACGAAGAGCTGACCGAAGAATTGTACAAAGCCTGGGGTCGCATTTACGATGCCAAAACCATCGTGAACAAATTTAAAATGACCCTGAAAGAAACCCGCGATGTCCAAACGGCTTTCTGGACCATCACCACCAATGCCAATTACGGCAACACCATTTTTGAGGGCAGGGGGAAATTTTTTGACCCGGACGTCATTTTTTCGGCTCTGCCTGAAGAAGGTTCGATCCTCTTTGGAAGTCCCGCCAATCGCATTGACTAACACGAATAACCATGGCTGCCCGGCAAAAAAAACTGCTTTTCATCAATCCTGTTTCGGAATTCAGGAGGGGATTTTTGCGCTCGGCAGGAACCAAATACCCGCCGCTGGTTTATGGTATTTTGGCTGCCCTGACTCCTGATAACTGGGAGATCGAGATCCTGGACGAGAATTTTGAGGATTTTTCTTTTCGTGAAGCCGATCTGGTAGGGCTGACGGGCTACACATCCTCCATTTTCAGGGCTTACGAAATTGCTGCCGTTTACCGCGAAAAAAGTATCCCGGTCATTATCGGTGGCATCCATGCATCCATGCTGCCCAAAGAAGCCGGCCGCCACGCCGATGCGGTGGTGGTGGGCGAGGCCGAAAGTGTGTGGCCTACGCTGATCCGTGATTTTGAAAACGGAAAACTGCAAAAACTCTACCACGGCACCCAACTGCCGTTGGAGCAGATCCCAAAGGCAAGGCATGAGCTTTTTAACAAGGATTACTTCGTAGGCTCGCTGCTCACCACCAGGGGCTGCCCCTTCAATTGCGACTTCTGTACGGTGACGGCTTTCAACGGAAGAAAATACCGCATGCGTCCCGTGGAGGATGTGCTTGACGAGTTGGAAACCATCCCCCAGGACAAATTCTTTTTTATCGACGACAACATCATCGGCTACAGCAAACAATCGCGCGAACACGCCAAAGCCATTTTCCAGGGCATCATCGACAGGGGAATCAGGAAAAACTGGTGGTCGCAGGCATCCCTTAACTTTGCCGACGACCCTGAAATCCTCCGGCTGGCTTCCGAAAGCGGTTGCCGCCTGATTTTTATGGGGATTGAATCGGAGAAAACCGCGGGCCTGGAAAGCACCAACAAAAAACTAAACCTGAAGGTGGGTGTGGACAAATACGAGGCAGCTTTCAAAAAAATCCATGATGCCGGCATTGCCGTGCTGGGTTCCTTTATTTTCGGCCTGGATTCGGATACCGTTGAGGATCTGGAAAACCGCAAAGACTTCATCATCAACAGCAGCATCGACTGTTACCAGGCAGGCATCCTTACCCCCATGCCGGGCACCAAAACTTATACGGAATTTGCAAATCAAGGCCGGATCACACACACCGACTACCCCCGCGACTGGCAGTACTACAGCGTGGAAGACGTGACTTTTAAACCCGCAAAAATGGAGGGGGAGCAATTGAAGGAAACCATGAAAAAAAACTGGTACGAATTGTACGGAAAGAAAACCATGGCCAGAAAATTCATGAGTACCCTGCGGGCTACCCGTAACATCGAATCGGCCATCTGGGCACTGTCAACCAACATCTCCTACCGGAACATGGGTACCGATATTTACGGACTTGAAAAATTTACCATCGAAAGTCTGATCGGATCGCTGAATATAAAATTGCCTGAGAAGTAGCGCATACTGTTGTTTCAAGTCCGGCAGGTGGATGTCAGAAGCTGTGAAAACCTTATATTTGCGTGGATCAGGTAATCCGATGACAATGTCTTCCAAAAAAAAACTGCTGTTTATCAACCCTGTTTCGCGCCTGCACCGCGATTTCTTAAAAACGCCGATGGCCAAGTACCCGCCTTTGGCATTTGCCATCCTGGCCGCCCTGACTCCCGACAACTGGGAAGTGGAACTGCTGGACGAAAATTTTGAGGATTTTTCCTTCCGGCCCGCCGACCTGGTTGGCTTTACGGCCTTCACTTCTTCTGTTTACCGGGCTTACGAAATAGCCGCCATTTACAAAGCCAAAGGAATCCCCACCATCCTCGGCGGCATCCACGCTTCCATGCTGCCCGAAGAAGCTACTTAACACGCGGACAGCGTGATCATCGGCGAAGCGGAAAACATCTGGCAAAAAGTGCTGCAGGATGCCGAAAAGGGAAAACTCAAAAAGTATTACTACGGCAGCCCGGCAAAGCTCGGTCGCCTGCCAAAGGCCCGTTTCGATTTGTTTCACCCCGCTTACGTTATCGGTTCCATCCAAACCACACGCGGTTGCCCGTTCAACTGCGATTTTTGCACGGTAACCCCCTTTAACGGCAGCCAGTACCGCATGCGTCCTGTGGAGGAGGTGCTGGATGAAATCGAAAGCCTGCCGCAGGATAAGTTTTACATCATCGACGACAACCTGATCGGTTACAGCAAGCAGTCTGTGGAGCATGCCAAGGCCATTTTCAGGGGGATGATTGAACGGAAAATTAACAAAAAATGGTGGAGCCAGTCGTCCATGAACTTCGCCGACGACGAAGAAGTCGTCCGCCTCGCTGCCGAAAGCGGATGCCAAATCATTTTTCTTGGCATTGAATCGGAGCAGGCTGAAGGGTTGGAAAGTACCAACAAAAAACTGAATGCCCGCATGGGAATTGACAAATATCCCGAAGTTTTTCAGAGAATTCACAAAGCAGGCATCAGCATTATCGGTTCTTTTATTTTCGGGCTGGACAGCGATACCGAAGAAGATTTGCGGGCCCGAAAAGATTACATCCTTAATAACGATATCGACAGTTACCAAACCAGCATCCTCACCCCTTTGCCCGGTTCAAAGACTTACAAAATCTTTGAATCGGAAGGCCGGCTCACCCGCACCAATTATCCTTACGACTGGCAATACTACAACATGCAGGATGTGGTCATCAAACCTAAAAAGATGAAAACCGAAACGCTGGAAAAGGTGATGAACGAAAACTTTAAGGAACTGTTCAGCAAAAAAACCATGTTGTGCAAATTCATGAAAAGCCTCCGCCTGACAAGGAATGCAGAATCCGCTGCCTGGGCCTTGTCCACTAATATTTCCTACCGCAATTTAACCGGTGCCAAACTGTTTGACAAACAGTATTTCAGTGTGGAGGATTTGATCGGGAAACAGTCCTGAGGCCGGGCATTTTAACTAAACGTCCGAATGCCCCTACCCCAGCCCGGCATGCGTGCCGTCGCAAAAAGGTGCACCGGCCGATTGCTTGCACATGCACATGGCCGCTTTTTTGTTTTCGGTGGCTTTGAAAACGGTTGGTGTAATTCCGGTTCCTTTGTGTGATCCGTCGCACCAGGGTTGGTTTGACGATCGTCCGCAGGCGCACCAGGCATAATTTTTCCCTTCTTCCAGCTCCACCATCATCGGTGAATGAGCGGCTGCTTTTGGTTTTTCCATTTTATTTTCTGTTTGGTGAATAATTCTTTCCCGGTTTTTCAACTCATAGGATAAGGCGCCCGACGGGCAGGCGTCAATCTGGCCGGCAAGTTCGTCGGCTGTTGCCTGTTCAGGATTTATCCAGGGCTTTTCATCCGGCCGGTAAACACGGGGCAGTGTTTTTACACAAACGGCCGCGTGAATGCATTTTCCCGGCTGCCAGAATATGGTGATCTCACCGGTCTCATATTTTTTCGTCAGATTCTTTTTGTCCATGATGTTTTCAACTTTTTGTAAAACTTATTTGCAAAACCCGGCATTTTGTGCAGGCTTTCGCTCTTCCTTTAGTCCGTCTTTTTTTGAATGAGCTCGAACTTGCAAACAATGTCAACTTCTTCGCCAATCACCAGTCCGCCGGTGTCCAGGGTCGAATTGTATTTTAATCCCCACAGGCTGCGGTCGATGGTTCCGGTGATCTTGAAACCCGCTTTAATATTGCCCCAGGGGTCGGTGATGGTTCCGCCGTATTTTGCATCAAGGGTAATCTCCCTGGTCACGCCATGAAGTGTAAAATCACCGGTAATTTTGTATTTATTGTTGCCCAGGCTTTGCATCGATTTACTGACAAAACTAATTTCAGGAAACTTCTCCACGTCAAAAAAGTCTTCACCACGCAGGTGGTCATCCCTGTCCGCATCATTGGTGTTGATGCTGCTTGCATCTATTGTGAAACTCACCTGTGCGTCGGAGAAATCTGCTTTGGTGGTTTTTACCGTACCGCTGAACCGGCTGAAAATGCCTTCAACTTCCGAAACGACCATGTGTGAAACGGAAAACCGCACCGTTGAATGTTTGGCATCAAAACCCCACTGGGTAGTTTGCGCGTAAGTGAAAATGATGAGCAAAACTGCTGCCAATGTTAATCCTGTCTTTTTCATATGTTTATAATTTTGCAACGTATTGATTAAGTTCACTTTAACCAACTCCCCTCCCAGGAGGGGCCGGGGGTGGGTTTTATTTTATGTTTTCAGTTCTTTTGATTGAAATTTATACTCCCTCACGAAAAATCCTCGATCAGCACCCCCATTTTACCCAGTTGGTAATCGCGGATGGCTTCCATGATTCCGGTTTGTGTATTCATCACAAAGGGGCCGTAAGTGGTCACTTCCTCGTTGAGCGGCTGGCCCGCGAACAAAACGGCACGGCTGTCTTCGAGACCCTCGATGAAGATGCTTTTCCCGTCGTTGGCAAACCACACCAGGTCTTTGGCCGTAGTTTGTTTCCGGAGATTGATTTCCAGCAGTCCGTCAAGCTGGTAAACGAAGGCATTGAATTTTTCAGGCAAAGGAAACGCCATCTTTCCGCCCTTTTGAATGTCGAGCCGCAAGACCAGCAAGGGAGAATAGGAGTCCAGCCTCCCCGAAATGCCCTCAAATTCACCACTAACCACACCCG
>JAJRWG010000255.1 GCA_024276895.1 Bacteroidota bacterium | reverse complement strand
CGGCGTGAAGGACAACGGGGTGATCGCCGGGGTGCGTTCCGAGGAAGAAAAGTTCATGGTGGAAAATGCCGCGCAGCGGTTCTGCCATCCCGAAGTAAAGTTCAGCACACGGGAGTGGCTGGTTGATGGCAAACAGGTGCTGGAAGTAAGCATCCCTCCAGGCAACACCCTGCCCCACCGCGCCCCCGATCAAAAGGGAAAGTTAAAAGCATTTGTCCGCGTCAACGACCAGAACCTGATGGCCAACGGCGTTTTGATGAAGGTGTGGAGAAAACGGAACTCGGGAAAAAACATTCATTTTGTTTATTCCGAAACGGCCCGGAAACTGCTGGCCCGCCTCAAAGAAAACCAACAAATCACACTTGCGGAAACCCGCAGGCTTACCCGTCTCTCCAAGTTCAGGGCCGAACAACTGCTCTCGGACCTGATCCTGCTGGAGGTCATCGAAATGGAAATAACAGGAACGGAAACTTCTTACAGCCTGAGCGATAAATTGTTGTAAGTTCCGGTTTTAACAATTAAGCTGAAAAACGATGGCTTAGCCAAGTAACGGAAAAGAACAAAAAAAACCCCTCTGCTTTCACAAAGGGGTTTTAATCATTAGAATGCTATCAGTTTCTCACCGTCTATTTCTCCAGTTCTTTCTCTCCTTCCACCTTACCTTCTTCCTGGAATTTCCAGCCGCCGATCATGGATGAGGTCACACCGTTTCGCTCAATGTAATCGTGGTAAAACACCAGGTAAACATGCACCACCGCAAACAGTATGAAGAACCACATAAACAGGTGATGGATGTAACGAAGGGTCAGGTCACCGCCGAACAGCGGCGGGACCCACGTAAACAGGGAAGCCAGCCACGAAGCACTCATGGCCGAGTAAAGTCCGAAGCCGGTAAGTACCTGTACCAAAAAGGCCAGAAAAGTCAGGAAATAGGTAAAACTGGCCAGTGCATTGTGGCCAAGCCGTGGGTTTTCTTTGGAGACAACCTGGAAAATATCCACTTTCACCACATCCCACATATCGCTCCAATGCTTTTTGGTGTACGGAATAAAGTTCCGCCAGTCGGCAAAGCGGTTTCCTGCAAATCCCCAGTAAATCCTGATGATGAAATTGAAGAAAAACACGTAAGCCGCAATGAAGTGTATGATGCGAATTGTCCCGAACCAGTAGCTGAAAGCCGCCTCGGTGGCACTTTGAATGGCCGGGGGGTCTCCGATCACATAGCCTGTAATGGCAAGCACTACAATACTTAGCGCATTGATCCAGTGGTAAAACCGCACCGGCAATTGCCAAACATAAACGGGATACAATCTGTCTTTACTAACAAGTGTAGTCGGATCCATAACTAAAAAGTTTGAATTTGGTGAACATAACTTCCTTTTTCGTCGTGCAGGTGTACGGCACAGGCGAGGCATGGGTCAAACGAGTGGATGGTCCTGAGCAGTTCCAGCGGTTGTTCCGGATCGGCTACGGGCGTACCAATCAGCGAAGCTTCGTAGGCCGACATCTGTCCCTTGCCATCCCTTGGTGAGGCATTCCAGGTGCTGGGCACCACCAGCTGGTAATTGTCAATCCTTTGGTTTTTGATGACAATCCAGTGTGCCAGGGCACCACGCGGTGCTTCGGTCATGCCCACACCTTTGGCTTCTTTGGGCCAGTCGGAAGGCTCCCACATATAATCGGTGCTCAGACGGGTATCGCCGTTTTTAATGTTGGAGATCAAGGTGTCGAAGAACTCCTGTGACCATCCCACCACCAGTTGGGTTTCCAGTCCGCGGGCAGCCGTACGGCCGAGGGTCGAGAACAGTGCGCCAACAGGAACATCGAGATGGGCAAGGGCTTTGTTGACCACTTCCTGGAAATCTTCACGACCGGAAGCGTAGCCCACCAGCATCCTGGCCAAGGGGCCGACTTCCATTGCGTGGCCTTTCCAGCGCGGTGTTTTAAGCCAGGAATAAGGCTCTTCAACGTTTAACTGATCGTAAGGCGGTTTGGGGCCCGTGTAATTCAGCTTGGTTTCACCGGCCCAGGGATGCTTGCCTGCCTCCCTGCCATCGCTGTAATTGTACCAGGAATGAGAAATAAACTCCTTGACCTGGTCCGGGTCAGAGGTGTCCACCTCGTATACCTTGCTCAGGTCCCTGCCGAGGATGGCGCCCCTTGGGAATTTAAAGCTTGAGGGATCGTTGAAACCGTTGGTGGGCAGGTCACCGTAAACCAGGTAGTTCTCCAGTCCGCCACCGATGGCACCCCAGTCCTTGTAGAAGGAAGCGATAGCCAGCAGATCGGGAATGTAAACCTGCTCAACAAAAGTCTTGGCATCGTCAAGTAATTTCTTCACGTAAGCAAAGCGTTCTGCATTGAGCGCATTGGTTTCGTTCAGGTTAATGGCTGCCGGAACGCCCCCAACCAGGTAGTTGGGATGCGGGTTTTTGCCGCCGAAAATGGCGTGGATCTTAATGATCTCTTTCTGCCACTCAAGGGCTTCCAGGTAGTGGGCCACAGCCATCAGATTGGCTTCGGGGGGCAATTTGTAAGACGGGTTCCCCCAGTAGCCGTTGGCAAAAATGCCCAACTGACCGCTTTCCACGAAATTTTTAATCCTTTTCTGGGTATCCCTGAAATAGCCTACCGAACTTTTGGGCCAGCTCGAAATGCTTTGGGCCAGCTCGGAAGTCGCCTTGGGGTCTGCATTCAGGGCCGAAACCACATCAACCCAGTCCAGGGCATGCAAATGGTAAAAATGGATGACGTGGTCCTGGATCATTTGCGAACAGAACATGAGGTTGCGAACCAACTCGGCGTTGGGTGGTACAACAATGCCCAGGGCATTTTCGACGGTACGTACCGAAGCCAGGGCATGAACGGTTGTGCAAACGCCGCACACCCTTTCGGTAAACGCCCAGGCATCGCGCGGGTCGCGGCCTTTGAGGATGATCTCCAACCCGCGGACCATTGTTCCTGAACTGTATGCGTCAACAATTTTATTGTCTTTAACTTCGATCTCCACACGCAGATGCCCTTCTATTCGTGTGATCGGATCGACTACTATTCTTTTTCCCATGATTTATCTCCTTTTTAAGATTCGTTTGATTTTTCTGTTTTCGGTTGGCGTTTGTCTTTCTGAATCAGCTTACGCTTCCTGACATTGGTTGTGATGGCATGTGCTGTGAGGCCCACACCGGTAACGATGCCCAGTCCAAGCCCTACTTTGTCGGCTGTGGATTCGATGCCGAAGCCCGGGAAATCGCTCAAATGCCTGTAGAAGGGACCATTGTCCCAAAAACCGGCTTCGGAGCAGCCGATGCAGGGATGGCCTGATTTGATGGGGAAGCTGGTGCCGTTGTTCCATTCCATTACGCCGCATGCGTTATAGGTAACAGGGCCTTTGCATCCCATTTTGTAAAGACAAAAACCGCGTTTGGCATTCTCATCGTCAAACGACTGTACAAATAAGCCTGCATCGAAGTTTGGCCTGCGATAACAGGTGTCGTGTACCCTTCTGGAGTAAAAAGCCTTTGGCCTTCTCAGCCTGTCGAGTTCGGGTATCGACCCGAATGTTAAGATGTGTACCAGCACACCGGCCATTACCTCGGCAATGGGCGGGCATCCCTGCACATTGATGATGGGTTTACCGCTGATCATCTTGTAGATGGGAGTGGCACCGGTGGGATTGGGCTTTGCAGCCTGAACACAGCCTGCCGAAGCACAGTTGCCCCAGGCAAGAACCGCGTAAGCATCTTTGGCAGCTTCTTCAACGATCTGTTCAAAGGTTTTGCCGCCGATACAGCAGTAAATCCCGTTATTGTTTACCGGGATGGAACCTTCGACCGCGAGCACGTACTTGCCTTTGTAATTGGTGATGGTGTCCTGCAACGACTTTTCGGCCTGGTGACCGGCAGGAGCCATCAGGGTTTCGGTGTAATCCAGCGAGATTTTATCCAGCAGGATGTCGGCAACCAGCGGGTGGGACGAGCGGATGAACGACTCGCTGCAACAGGTGCATTCCTGTCCGTGCAGCCAAATGACCGGAATCCGGGTTTTGGTTTCCAGCGCTTTGGCCACCTGACCAATGCTGCTGGACTCAAGGCCGAGCAAGGCTGCCATCATCGCACTGAACTTCATAAAGTCGCGACGCGAATAGCCTTTCTCCATAGCCATTTCATAATAAGTTTTTTGCTTTTTACTCATAATGATGGGTTTTGTGTTGATGATTGGTTATTAATTTTAACTAATTTTCCGTGTCCAGCGGATCAAACTGAATTGACTTTATCCTGATTTCTCCCTCGATGGTTAAATCACCACCAAGCTCAAGATTGTCAACATGCTCAATTGAGATGAGTAGCCTGTCAGTATCACAGATAATCGTAGCACGCCGTTTCCCATTGTATTCCATGAGCTCGGCTACCTGGCCTTTGAATAGGATTGTCGCTTTTTTCATTATTTATCAGGAGGTGTAGAAGATGCTTCCCTTAGGCAATCACTATTCCACGATTTGTTTTTCAAGCACGGCTATAAAAGCGAACCCTTGTAATAGCAAGGAACAGAGACAAATACACCACATCCTGCGGTGTAATTCAAATTCTTTCTAAATTAGAAAACGGTTGGGGTTGCGGATTTCCGTGAATGATCAACGGAAATACATAAGATTTTTGCAGGATCTCAAAAAGAGAATCGGGCTTGCGGTATAATTTCCGGCCCCGACAAACGGGAGTCAAATACTTTGTATTTTTGACCCGTATGGGTGGTGACAATGGCATATTTTACCGCTCGTGCTTCACACTAAAACATTAGAAAAATGTCTGATCTGTTAATACTTTCAGTCGTCCTGATAACACTGGCACTCATTTTTTATTCCATCGGTGTTTGGGCCGAACGAATGGCAAGGTACCTTAAATTGTGGCATGTCGCCTCGTTTTGGACCGGCCTTGTTTTCGATTTTTCAGGAACCTATGCCATGTACCAACTGTCAGAGGGCTCCTTCGACTTGCTTGAACTGCACACCCTGACGGGGCAGATTGCCATCTGGCTGATGCTTGCCCATGCCATCTGGGCGACGTGGGTAGCCCGGAAAGGAAGTGTGGAGGCACGGAAAAAGTTCCACCGCTACAGTCTCGTCGTCTGGCTGATCTGGCTGGTACCCTATTTTGGCGGAATGTTTATGGGGATGAAAGGGTGAAAAAAGTTGAAAGGGGAAAGTTGAAAGTTGTCAATAAATCCGTTTTGTCCTTAAAGAGGTCGTTTTAAGATCACTTCTCAAGTTTGATCAGCTGGGGATCGGGCAGGCAACCGTCAAGTTTTTTCAGTTTGTCACGGAAAGTAGACAGCTTCATACCCAGTCGCCTGGCAGCTTCACTCTGGTTGCCACTGGCGCTGTCCAGCGCCTCTTTCAGCAGCCTTGCCTCCAGGCACTGCATGACGCTGTGGAAAGGCATGCCGCCGTTGGTGAAACAGGAGTGACAGGCCTTCATCAGCCGTTCGATGGGGTCAATCTGCAGATAATCGTCGGGCAGGTCGCTCACTTTGATCTCTTTATCTGCGAATAAAGAAGCACGCTGGATCACATTACGCAGTTCGCGCACATTGCCGGGCCAGTGGTAATCCGTCAAATGCGCCAAAGCCGCTTTGGAGATTCCCAGTTTTTTTTCTTTCCCAAACCGTTTCAGGAAATGTTCAATCAGCAACGGGATATCTCCTTTCCGCTCCCGCAAAGGGGGGATCCTGATTTGCACAATATTGATCCTGTAGTAAAGGTCCTCTCTGAAAAGTTTTTGTTCCACCAGGTCTTTGATCTCTACTTTCGAAGCGCAAATCAGCCTGACGTCGACCGGGATGGGTTGGGTGCCACCGATGTGCCTTACCTCGTTGGTTTCCAGCACACGTAAAAGTTTAACCTGCGTTTTCAAAGGGGTGTCGTCGATGTCATCCAGCAAGATGCTACCCGTATGCGCCAGTTCGAACATGCCTTTCTTCTGGTGATCGGCATTGGTGAAGGAGCCTTTTTCGAAGCCGAAAAGTTCGCTCTCCAGCAGGTCGGGCGGCAGGGCAGCGAGTCCGATTTTCACGAAGGGGTTGTGTCCGCGGTTGCTCAGGCGGTGGGTGTAATCGGCAAATACTTCCTTGCCGACCCCGGTTTCGCCAATCAGAAGAATACTGCTGTCGGAATCAGCCACTTTGTTGATGCGGTCGATCAACTCCAGCATCCTGGGATCACGCGTGATCAAAGCAACAGACTGCAATATACTCATTCGGGTAAGTTTAACGGGCGTTTACGTTCTTCTTCCTCAAGGACTTTGCTCAGTTCGTTCAATGCTGTGATGCTTTCCAGCGCACTTTCTTCATCCAGCACTGTGAGGGCTGTACCCACATGCGCTAAAATATAATCTCCCACTTCGGCTTCGGGGACCCATTCCACACAAACTTCGCGCTTTGCGCCGCCAAAATCCACCTGAGCCATTTTTAAATCAGAACTGTCGTCAATCTAAATGATTTTTCCGGGTAATGAAAGACACATGTTGTAAATCGTTTTTAGAGGGCTAATATAGAAAGAAATTACAAACACCAAAACAAGCTAATCAATTCGCACCGACAGTCAGCGTGGCTCCGGCATTGAGCACCGGTTGGTTTGCTCCGTTCGCTGTGAGCCGGCCGCAGTTGGCCTGTCCCGTAACGACAACCGCATTGGGTGCGGTGACGATGTTTACGTCCGTTGATGCATCGGGGATAAAAGCCGAGTTGACGGTCCCGTCAGTCCAGTTGGCAGCAGTGTGCCAATCGGTTGAGGTTGTTCCGTTCCACTGGAGCAACCGGCGGTGCCAGCCGGGCGTCATGTCGCTGTCGTTGGCCGCACTGTT
>JAJRWG010000254.1 GCA_024276895.1 Bacteroidota bacterium | reverse complement strand
TTGCGTGGCGGGGTTGGGATAGACTTTCAAAACATCCTCAACAGTGCGTTTGGGTATTCCGGTAGTGGTACATCCTCCCCACTGGTCAACCAGGGTTTGCAGGGAGTCGATGGGGTCAACGCCTTCCAATACCTTGGGTACGCGCAGGTCAACGTAAAGCGAGTCAAGCGAATCGCCGGGTTGTGCCACACGCACAAAGGCCGAAAGCGAGGAAACACCCAGGGGTGCACAGCGCGTGTCGGCACCCACCACTTTGGCACCCTGCAAAGCAGCCATCAGCTTACAGGCCAGGCTGCCTTCCGTGTTCAGGAAACGGGCTTCCATGGAATCGAGGATTTCCTGTCCCAACAGAATATTGCCCTGGATGGCATAGTTTGGCCCCAGGATGTGGTTTTTGTAATCAAAACAGTTGATCCCTGTGTAGGCTGCCGAGCGGGAGGTATCACCCGAGAGGTCAACCACGCCGTACTGCCTGATGGTCGGGTTATTCTGATCATCGTTGGCCACCAGCGAGTCAATGATCTGCTGGGGTGAGTAACCATTATTCATCAACTGCTGAGCGTAAGCCTGGTTGGCAGGCCGCCAGTACGACTGTGTGTGCACCACACCCACGCCGGGATGCACATCGCTGATGATGAGCACACCGCCTTCGATGTCGTCATCGTCAAGGCATGAAGCGCCGGCGCTGCCCACTTCTCCTGTTGCGGTGTCCACCGCGCAAATGGAAAAGGTGTCCTGGGCATTGAGGGACAGAAAAATCAATAAACTAAAGCTTAAAGTAAGAAGTCGTTTCATCGTGTTTTTGATTAAATGAATATCTATTTAAGGTAGTTTTATTCAGGCGTTTTACATACCGTTTTTGTACTTCTATCTTTTACGCCTACACTCTTACAGATTCAAAAAAGCAGTTATTCTTCTGCAATATGTTTTGTTTTGGCTATCAACTTAGCGCTCATCCACACCCCTTTCTCAATAAGTTCATTTAAGAGTTCTGTGACGGAGTTGATCAGTCCTTTTTCTTTAGCTTTTAAAAGTATTCCAATTGTACCTGTGAACCTGAATTTAAGATTTCGGGCCATGTTCCTGCCAATCTTTTCATCCATCAGCAATAAGTCAGCATTCTGCTCTTTTGCGAGCATCAAGACTTCAGCTTCTCCCTCATCTATATCAGTAAGACTTGCTATTGAATCCGGTTTCTTTAGCCCTAATATTTCTATCCAGGGTAACAATCTTAAATCCTCATAGTATTCTTTGTCTTTGCCCTTCTCTATTTCCCGGTAAACGGCATCCGGGATCATTACTTTGCCGTATAAATCCTTGAGCAGTGAAAGCTTGTTTATTCTCAGCAAAGAAAGAACTGGAGTAGTATTGGAAATTACTTTAGGCATTTTTCAAATCCGATTCCAATTCATTCTCAAGTCCCTCGTGAAAGAAAGAAACCCTATACTTTTGAAGTAAATTCAAAAAATCAACACGGTTGATACCCAACAGTACAGCAGCTTTTCCGGACGAGATTTTTCCAAGCTCGTAAAGCTTTACAAGGGATAAGATCTTCATTTCATTCTTAAACTCCTGGCTGCCCATTTTCAGTGAAGAGGCAAGTGATTCGGGATAATTTATGCTGATCAACCCTTCCATCTTTGTTTTTTCGCAAAGTTAGTCAATTTCCGGGGATTTCCTTGTCTGGATACTCTAAAGGGTTCTGACAAAGTGTTTTCGACGAAACAGGATACATCAATTAAACTGTAGCTAATATAATTTCGGCCGAAATACCGATCAACAGGTAACTGTCTGTGGAAAGAAGATCGCAGGGCGTAAATTTCAACGGCTCTCCGCGAAAGGACTAGTGTCAAGTCAAGTCTATAAAGTCGGTTTTTGTGAAATAATACTGAATAAGAATTGACCTAATTATCTAATTACTAATTGCTCTAAATCATTATTAATTTCTAAATCCAAAACGTTCAATGCTTATGATTTAAGTTTAGAAATTGAGGTTTGGGATTTGTTAAGGCAATTAGACCATTTGGAAATTTGTACTTATAATTTATGAATGCGAATCAAGGATTGGATTTGCAAAACAATTTGTAATCAATAAATTAAGTAGAAAACTTTTCCAAAGTTCGGAACTTTGGAAAAGTTAATGGGCTAATTCACATCACTTAAGCCCAACCCTTGATTCGTATGACAAATTAATTTCCAAAAAAAAGAACCCTTTGCCTCGCAATGAGAGGCAAAGGGTTTCAATAAAAACTCTTCCGTATTTAACGCTTGATTATCTTGCCGTTGGCAATGATCTCGCCGGCATTATTGCCCACGCGGTAAAAGTAGATGCCCTTGGGCAATTGTGAAAGATCGAGGCTCACACGGCCGGCACTGCTCAGTTGTTTGTACCTGAGCTGTTGCCCCAACTGGTTCAGCAGCACCAGTTCACCGCTGACCGGTTTTTCAAATTCGATATTCAAAACATCCGTAACCGGATTGGGATAAGCCCTCGATTCCACAATGGGATGATCGGCCACGCCGACCGTTGTGCCCGACATGAAAGAAACATCTGTGATCTCACCGTTACTTTTGTCAATTTCGATACCGAAAAGTTGAAATCCTACCGCCGCGTCGTCGGTCCACCATGAGTAGCTGGTGGTACTGTCCTGCGTACGGGAAATAAACAACCAGTTTCCGCCAATCAGGACAAATACACTGTCGGTGGTCACTTCGTCGATTCTTTGCCGCAAAACGTCAAAAGTGCCCATGGGGATGCTCAAAGTTCCCCAGGCATCAACATCGGTTTGTTTGCTGGTGGTGTTTTTCAGGCGAACCGAGTCGGCACCAGGTTGCGGACTGGAAAAGACAGCTACTTCGGTATAATTTTCCGAATAGCTGTTTTGGTAAGTTACAGGGAAATCGAGAATGACATCTTCCGGCGTCACCTTCCAGATGAACACACCTCCCGGTGATTCACCAACAAAGCCGAGGCTTGCCATTTTGTCGCTGTTCCTGGTCATGTAAAAATACAGGTCGGTCGAATCCTGTTCACTTGAATTGTCAATTGCAAAATTGGAAGCAGGAAACTCATCAGCATAGGGTGTTGAAGCGGGCATCACAAAATCCATCGTGTCGATGGTATGAGCCACAACATTGATAAAGTCCCAGCTCTTGTCGGCACCGGCATCCCCGGGAACGATCTCATCGGCCGGAACAGTGTCGTTGGCCATGAAAATAGTAGTGCCTACCGGTGCAATATCATCGTTGGTAATTACGATCTGCCCGTAAGATAAAATGGTAAGGGCAAGTAAAGTCAAAGTAAAGAAATGTTTTTTCATAAGTCAAAAAATTAAAGGTTACACAAAATAATCAACAACAGTAGCTTTTTCCATAGTATCTTTCAGAAAATCCAGCACCTCCACATGGGCCGGGTGGATGCGGTAAGCATCCAGCGCCTTCACATCGGCAAAACCGGCTGTCAGAACCAGGTCAAAAGCCGAGTCTTTGGTGCTCACATTCAGCCCGACTTCCATTGACACCAACTCGTCAATCTGGACAAGCAGGTCTCTGAGCATGGTTTCCAACCGGTGTGAAAGTGCAGGTACATTCTCCCTGTCATTAAACTTGATCATCACAATGTGTTTCAGCATTTGTTTCAGATTAATGGTCAACAAAGATAAAATATTTGCACCAAAAAAGGCCCTTTGATCAAGCAAAAGACCTTTTAAAAATATTCGTGAAGTATTATTTCAACACTTCGGCCATTTTTTTACCGATGTCAGCGGGTGAGTCAACCACATGAACGCCGCACTCCTTCAGGATGGCTTTTTTGGCTTCGGCCGTATCGGCTTTCCCTCCGATGATGGCTCCGGCATGGCCCATGGTTCTGCCTGGAGGCGCTGTGGCACCTGCAATAAAACTAACCACCGGCTTGGTTCCGTGTTCTTTGATCCAGTAGGCTGCATCGGCTTCCATGTTACCACCGATTTCGCCAATCATCACAATGCCTTTCGTTTCGGGGTCATTCATGAACAACTCCACTGCATCGCGGGTGGTCGTGCCAATGATGGGGTCACCGCCAATGCCCAGTGCCGTTGTCTGGCCCAGACCTATCTTGGTCAATTGATCAACGGCCTCGTAGGTCAGGGTTCCCGAGCGGGATACAATCCCGATCTTTCCTTTTTTGTGAATGAAGCCGGGCATAATGCCTACTTTGGCTTCACCGGGAGTGATTACGCCGGGGCAGTTGGGGCCTACCAGGCGTGAAGCTCTTCCTTTGAGGTATTCTTTAACGGTTACCATGTCTTCGGTGGGGATACCTTCGGTAATGCAAACGATCACCCCGATACCTGCCTCGGCTGCTTCCATGATGGCATCGGCAGCAAAAGCCGGCGGAACAAAAATTATTGACACGTTGGCTCCGGCCTGATCAACCGCCTCCTTAACCGTGTTGAAAACGGGTTTGTCCAAATGGGTCTGGCCACCTTTTCCGGGTGTAACA
>JAJRWG010000253.1 GCA_024276895.1 Bacteroidota bacterium | reverse complement strand
GCACCGAACTGGTCATCACTTACGACATCGTGAAGTACAAACCCGGCGAAACCTTCAGGGTGTGGGTCAATGTGTACACCGAATCGGGAAGCAAGCTCATCCCCAAGGCACTGAGCGGCGATGCCGGTAGCAACATCGCCGGCGGTTCTTATAAAAGAATCGTGTGGGACATGGCTGCCGACCAGGCCTTCCTCGATGAAAATATTGCCGTGGTTGTGCTTGCCGAGAGCGAGACCTTCGCCGGAAGCGCAAAGCCGCGCGGACGGCAGCAACCAGCCGGGAAAAAGGAAGGCATCAGCGTGGCCGGGGCCATGGGTTACGCCCTGCTTTTGCCGGGCCTGGGGCGACGGGTGATCAACGGCAGCGGCGCGTCCTGGCTGCTGGGCGTGGCAGGTTACGTCTGCATCGGCGGTTCGATTTACATGAACAACAGCGCTTTCGATACCTATGAAAATTACAAAAACGCGGTTGACCCGCAGGAACGTACCGACTTGTACAACGAGGCCCTGAACCAGGACCGGCTTTCGAAGGTGCTGGCCCTGGGCGCCTTGAGCATCTGGGTGACCGACCTGATCGTGACGAGCGTCAAAGCCGGAAAAGCACGGAAACACGACTACTACAGCCAGCGCGTGTCGTTTAACCTCAGCTACGACCCCCGGAGCAGGCAGCCGCTGATCGGGTTAAAATACCGTTTTTAAAACCTTGGAAAGATGAAAACCAGATTACTGCTCAGTTTATTCATCGCGTTTGCACTTTCTGTTAACGGACAGATCATTTCCGGAAAAAGTACCATCAAGCGGGTGTCGGTAAAAAAACCCGGGCAACAAACCGTAACCGCCATCCCCGACCTGATCATCACGGGTGAAAAATTCGTGGACGAAAACAAGGATAAATTCATCAATGCCGGTGAAAAATGTTTCATCAGACTCAACGTGGAAAACATCGGCGAAGGGGAAGCCCTGGGCGTGGAAGTGCAGGCCTCGCTGAAGAACAAGGTGGCTGGCCTGTACCTCGACAAAACCGTCAGCCTGGGCGACATTCCGCCCAACAGCGTCCGCGAAGTGATGGTACCCGTTACAGGTGAAATGTATCTCGAAGACGGCATGGCCGAGTTTCAGATACGGGTGTTGGAAGAACGCGGTTTCGATGCTTTTCCGCTGGAAATGAAGGTGGAAACGAAGAAATTCGCCAGCCCGGAACTGATTGTGGCCGATGCCGCTTTCAGCACCGAGGACGGCGGACTGATCAAATTGAACTACCCCATCAACCTGAAAGTCATTGTCCAGAACATCGGTAAGGGAGAGGCCAAAAACGTCAGGGTGAAATTCTCGCTGCCCAATGCCTACTGTGTTTTTCTGGGTGAGGAAAACACCTTCACCCGCGACATCCTGGAAAGGGGCGAAACCATGGAACTGGAGTTCCTTTTTACCGCCACACGCAGGTATGCATTTGATGAAATTCCCGTTTTTATCGACCTTTCCGAATCCATGGACCTTTACGCCCGCGACACCACCTTGTACGTCAAGCTCGACCAAAAGCTGACCGCGCGAAACCAGGTGGTGATCAGCGGGATGGAAACGCCTGCTTCGGCGGTGAAGATTGCCTCCCTCACTTCCGATGTTGACAAAAACATCCCGGTTAACCTGACCAAGAACCCTTACCGCTACGCGCTCATCATCGGGAACGAGGATTACGTTAAGTACCAGCGCGGGCTTTCCAGCGAAACCAACGTGAAATTTGCCCGCCACGACGCCTCCGTTTTCAAAGCGTACGCCGTCCGCACACTGGGGGTGAACGAACTGAATGCCTACCTGCTGCTGGATGCCACGGCGGGTGCCATCAGCCAGAAAATCGACCTGGTTTCCAAACTGGCTTCCAAGACGGGTAAACAGGCCGAGATCATTTTTTACTACGCCGGTCACGGCCTACCCGACGAGGCGAACAGGGCGCCTTACATCATTCCGGTGGACGTTTCGGGAACCAACCTGAACGCGGCCATCGCCCTGCAGGAAATCTACAACAAGTTTGCCGCCAGCGGTGCGGGGAAAGTAACCATCTTTCTGGATGCTTGTTTCAGCGGCGGTGCACGCGATGCCGGTTTGCTGGCTGCCCGCGGGGTGAAAGTCAGACCGAAGCAGGACCTTGTCAGCGGCAACCTGGTGGTGTTTTCGGCCAGCAGCGGCGAGCAGTCGGCACTGCCTTACGAAGCGGAACAGCACGGGATGTTTACCTACTTTCTGCTGAAAAAACTGCAGGAAACCAGGGGCAGGGCCACCTATGCCGAACTTGCCGATTACATTGAAAAGAACGTGTCCATCAGGTCGTTGCAGGTCAACCAAAAAGAACAGGACCCCAAGCTGCTGGTCAGCCCCGAGCTGGACAATGCCTGGCAGACCTGGCGGTTCGCACAGGAGTGAGTAAAGGAAAATAAAAACAGATGTAAATGATGGCATACCCAAAAAAGAACAAAAATTTCCGCCTCCGGCCCGGCATGCTTTTGCTGCTGTGCTTGTTGACCGTCTTCGGCCCGCCCGAAAGCCGGGCGCAGAAAAAAATAAAAGTCACGGCAAAAGGAAGCTACGAAGCGCTTGACCTGACCATCGACGAGGTGAAGCAAAAAGCCGTGGAAGAAGCCAAGCACAACGCCATGGTAAAGGCGGGCATCCCGCAGAACGTCAAGGTTTCCGATTTTCTGTACACTTTTGAAGACAACGAGCAGTTCAGGGATGTTTTTCAGTCTTTTGTTTCTACCGAAACGGGCGCCGACATCATTGTTGAAGACGTGAGGGAGTTGAAAAGAGACATCAACGAGTTCGGCAATATTTTCGTAGAGGTGGAAATTGATGCGGTGGTCATCAAACACAAAAAAACCAAAGACCCTGCCTTCGATTTCAAAGTGAGCGGCATCCGGGATGTGTATTACGAAAACGATCCCCTGGAATTTACTTTCACCCCTTCGCGCGACGGTTACCTGAAGATCTTCAATGTTTCCGGAAGCAATGCCTTTGTGCTGTACCCTTACGACGACCCTGAAGCACCATTGCTCAGGGACGATTCCGAACGGCTTTTTTTGAAGAACCAAACCGTTGCCTTTCCGGTGAACGACAGGATGGAAGGCTATTATTTTTCCATTGACGACAAAAATTCCCGCCAGGAAAACAACCTGCTGATTTTTGTTTTCACCAGGGAGGATTATCCTTTCCTGGAGGAAGTTACAATTGAAAACATCATGCGGTGGATTTTTGATATTCCCCCCGACCGGCGCGCGGTTCAGCAGTGGGGGATTGTTTTGAAAAAGTAGGGCCCGGGGCCTCCTTTCCAGCGCTAATTTCCTGTGCAGGCAGGCAGTGAGCGTCCCCGGGAGAAAGAGTTGACCCCGTAAAAAAGAACCTGAAATTTGATCAGCCACTGGACGAAGGGATGCTTTTGATCTTTTCTTTCCAGATTACAGTGCTCCGCACCTCACTCCGGTGTTTTCTGTTTTGCTATAAATATTGTCGGTGCGCTGCACCTTCAATTACGGGTTACCAGGCTTCGGAGAAGCACAATATTTATAGAACAACAAACCACGAACAAACCAAGCTTCGGAGAAGCGTAATATTACCCGCTTTCGCAATGAGTAAATCATGGAAGCAGGGGCTTTAGCCCGGCTTTCTGCAAAGCAATCCGGTTGGACAAGCCAGGTGGGTCACCTTTAATTCATCCGGAAATCCTCCAGTCCGTAAATGCTGCCGTCAGCATTCTTTTCGGGCTGCCAGGTGCGCACGTAAATGGTGGGGTTCAGCGAGTCGTTGAGGTCGATCATCAGGAAGAGGTAACCGAAATCGTTGTAGTTGGAAGAATAGTACTGCTGGGCGATCTGTATCCCGTAAATCTTTTGGTCGCCGTTGACCTTGCGTACGATCGCTTCATCAAAATCAATGTTGATGTATTCCTTGCTGTTGAACACCCGCTCAAGCCTTTCGATGTATTCCTTCTTGCTGAACCGCTGGTACCTGATCGCCTCGGTGCCCAGACTTTTGTACCTGCCCTCGATGGACACCGTGGGTTTTAACACCGTGCCCACGATGATGAGGGCGTTTTCGGAAAAAACGGATTTGATGTACTCCAAACGCTTCAGGCTGTAAGCGGTTTTGTAAAACTCCATGAATTTGATCAGGGTGTATTTGTCGCTGACGGTGCCGAAGTTGTCGGTGTGGCTCAGGATGTCGAAAATGGTGTGATCGCTCAGCGCGAACGAAACCGCATCGATCAGTCCTTCGTCGTTGAAGGTAAACACCACGCTTTCCATGAATTGCCGGTTGCTGTTGGGGAAATAAAAAGCCATGGGCACCGAGCGCACCAGTGTTTCGCCTTGCAGGCGGATGATTTTGAGGGTGTCGCTCAACGGCAGCACCGACACCTGGCCGTACTGTATCAGTTTGTGGAACATTTCTTTCCCCTCGGGGGAGAAATATGCCGACGCCTTGTCGTAATCTTTTTCGGTGATGGCAATGAGCAGTTTTTTGACAGTCTTGCGGTAGAAGTTTTTGGATTCGTCCAGCTTGTTCAGCGATTCGAATTCGGGTGTGATGATCTTTTTTGCCTTCACCTGCCTGGGGGTGACGGTCAGCGGCACACTTTTGGCCGATTTCTTAAAGAAGGGAACATTAACCGCTTTCAGCACGGCATACAGTTCCTGGTCCTGGTAACTTTTGTTCTCGTATTTGTATTCGATCCTGATGTTCAGTCGCTCGAAAGCTCCCTGCTCCACACCGATGAGCAGCAGTTCGGTTTTGCCGTTGCTCACTTCGTTGGGTGGCGAGACATTGCCGGCCAGGCTGTACCTGAAGTCCAGGCTGTTTACCGGCTCACCGTCCACGGTGCAGGAAAGCACGACTTTGGTTTTGTCTTCGTTTTCGTATTTGTACTGGCCGTCAACGCTGAATTTTATTTTCGACAGCAGGGCATTGATGCGGTCGTGGAGCAGCAGCCCGATGAGTACGTCGCGGTTGTCCGCCTCCGCTTTGAGTTCCGACCGGTAGGGGTGACTCAGGTAAAGGGCATACGACCAGTAATAGTAACGCAGGGCATCGCCCGCCCTGTTTTCCCGCTGGGCTTTGGTGCCCAGGTAGAGGTAATCGCGGATCTTTTTCCCGCGGTGGGCAAACAGCTTTTGCAGGTCGCTGTTTTTGATATAGCGTAGGATGTGGTAAACCCCTTTTTTTTCAAAGACCTTTTCCCTGGTGTCTGTCAGTGTGGCGTTGGAGTAAGTGTTGATGACCGATTTTGTGTACTCTTTGAAATCACCCCCGGCTTCCTCGGCCACGTACTCGAACTCGCTTTCCACGTGCACCGATATCTTGCTCAACAGGTCTTCCAGCGCGCGTTTGTTGGCAAGGTCGTAGTCTTCCGACTCGCCGTAACCCCACAAATATTCAGCGGAATTTTTGATTTTTTCAAAATCGCTGTTTTGTGCCGAGACGAAGTTTGGCAAAGCCGGCAGGCCAAGCATAAAAAGTATGGAAACGGTCCTGATAAAATGATGTGCCATGAGCAGGCGTGTTTTTTGGAATTATCTGCACAATGTTTTCACGGCGTGAAGTTACAAAAAAAGAAGTTCGGGTCGGGGCTTTTTCAAAAGCAGGACAAAAGGCTTTTTTGCAGGCGGGTTTTGTATCCGAACACGGATGACGCGGGTCGGGCTGGTTTTCGCCGGTTTCAAATGTCGGCATATCGGGGAAAGCTTTCCGCCTCAGGCGCTTCATAAGCTTTCAGGTCGAACAAGACCTGAAAGCTTGAAAAGAAAAAACCCCTTAGCTATTGATAGCCTTTGGCGACCTTTCAGGTCCCCTGCGCAAAAGGCTCGGTTCGAAAGGACAGAAGGCGCTTGCGCCCGCCATCCAAGGAAAGTCGTCAAACCACTGATGATTGTTGGTTCAGCTAAGTGAAATTTTTGTCCAGTGGTCGGACGACTTTCCGACTTTCATGCAGCGAAAACCCCGTCTGTGCCGTCATCGCGAACACCGTGGGAAGGCTTGCGCGATGGCGTGAAGCGATCTCATGCTGACAAGGAATTTATTTAAAATGAGATTGCCCGCCCGCCCGGCTTTGCCATTCGGACAGGAACAGGAAGGTTTCGCGCCACCCGCATCGCCAACGTACAGGTGCGAGGCCCGCTGTTGCCCGGAAAGTCGTCAGACCACTGTACGACCGGCTTTCAGCTTTGTTTGATTTTTGTGCAGTGGTCAGACGACTTTCAGGGTTTACCGGAAACCAATGCCAATGCCAAACATCAGCTTCGGGCTGTATTCAACCGTCAGGCCGGAGACCCAGTAATCGACCGAAA
The DNA here is from genome assembly GCA_024276895.1 of Bacteroidota bacterium. Classification (GTDB taxonomy): domain Bacteria; phylum Bacteroidota; class Bacteroidia; order Bacteroidales; family F082; genus B6-G9. The sequence goes on along the minus strand of JAJRWG010000253.1, from coordinate 18,859 downwards.
TATAAAACATGCTCACCGGGATCAAAATATTCAGTCCGTAAATAAAGCTCACTCTGTCTATTTCACCGTTGGCGTTAATGAATTTATCCCCGGGAAGAATATCAGGATGGCCGTTTGAATTGTAATAATTATCCGAATTAAAAACCTCATAGCCGGTGATCGAATTCAACCCGACGCTGCCGCTGAGCGCAATTTGGGGTTTGGGCAACACATACCCTAAGCGCAGAAAAAGGTTAAACACCCTTTGTTCGGCAAAACCGTTCACCTCCTGCCGGCTGAGATCAAGGCCCTGATAGGCATCAGTGTTTATAATTTTTACGCTTGAGGGAATATGCGAACTTACGCTTTCGACCCATTTGTAGTTGTACCCCAGGGAGGTCAGTATTTGACTTGCCTTTTTGTAGGTCCAACCGATTTCAAGGCCATACTTGAACAGCTCGTAATCCGTATTGGCAGGGACGATGAAGGAAAATCCCACGTAGCCGGCATAACGTTTCGACAAGCGCAGCCTGAGTTCCCTGTCACGGTTCAGATTGATCCTTTTGCTCTTTTTCATGTACTTGTTCTCTTCGACCGTTACCTTGTAACGCCCCTGTGCCAACGTAAAAGACTCCGGCGTTCTCCCTTTGCTTATACCGTTCACCTTCAAAGCGGCCCCCGAGGGGACGCTTTCGACACTGAGCCGGTATTTTTGTTTTGCCAGCGTAAAACGGAATGTTTCCGAGGCGGTAACAACGATGGTCTTTTCCACAGGGATGAAATGTTCTTTTGCAATGCGCAGCTTTGACTTGCCGGTTAGTACTTTGAGTTTTAGTGGCGTTTTTCCCTTGTACTCACCGTCCAGCCAGACCACCGCCCCCGGGGGCGTCGATTCGATGGAAATACGGGCATGGTTTTTCATGTTGAACAGCAGTTGTCCGGGGCGGTCTTCTTCAAGGAAGACGGTTTCCTCCTCCACCACAAAGCCTTTTTTCTCCAGCCTGATCGTGTGTTCGCCCGTGATGATGCCGTCGGTGTTGAAAGGTGTTGTACCGACCGGTTTTCCGTCAATGAAAACATCAGCCCCTTCAGGGGTGCTTTTGATTTGAAGAGGAGTGAGCACGGGTTCCAGTTCCACATTGTAAAACGCCGTATCGTTTTCCCTGATCTCCACTTCGATGGTCACGGTGCGGTAGTTTTTTCTCCGGATGGTTAGCGCGTAGCTGCCCTGTTTCAGCCCGTTGACCTCGCCCTCAAGCCGCAATCCGGGTCCGGTGTATAGGCGACCTTCCATTTCAAAATCCGCATCGGCAGGGACGGTTGCCACCACCAGGTTCCCCCAGTCAGGTCGCAGCCGGATGTGGATTTGTTTTTGCGTGTTTTTTTCGATGGTGATGATGGAATCCAGCGGATGGTAGCGGTTACGGTAGAATTCGAACCGGTAGTTGCCGGCACGGTAATTCTCGAAAGTACAGGGCGTTTGTTTTTCCAGGTCGGGAAATCCGTCAATGCCCACTTTGATGTTTTTGGGCGAGGAAGTGATGATCAGTGTTCCTTTACCGGTTTCACCGTGTGAGCCGCTTTTCGAAGACAGTTCAAGAATATAGACCTTCCCCTTTTCAATCCTTACCGGGAAGGTGTAGGAGAATTTGATGAAACCCTCGGTAAAAACATTCAACTGCCGCGTGCCCCCCGAAATATACACCCAGTACTCTCCGTTGCGCAACTCCACATTGCCCACCACCGGGTTGGAAGCTGTAAAACGCAGATTGTTCAAATCGCTCCTGACTTTGATGATGGCGCAAATCTCGTCATTGTCATCGTAGCGTTTGTAGGTGTTGACGATGGCGGAAATATCACTGGGGTCCTGCCTGAAAGACAACACTTTGAACTCATCGGCAACCGCCGGCAGTGCGGGCAGCAGGAACAGCAGGCCAAAAGCAAAAAGAACAACATTAACTGGTTTCATCATCCGGGTTGTTGCGGGTTAAAATTACTGTTTATTTTCCTTCTTCAGTTTCATTTCTTCGTAGTGATAGCTGAGAGAAGTGTTTTTTGAAGCAGCAGATCAACAAATGAACCTCTGCCTGCAAGTTGCTTCAACAGCCTGCATAAATACTTTACTTTTGCAAAAAAAATGCCATGTCTGAATCCAAGCTGACCAGCCTGTCCGCCCTCGGTGAATTCGGGCTGATCGATTTCCTGACAAAGGACCTCAGCAGCACCCACAAGTCCACCCTCAAAGGCATAGGTGACGATGCCGCGGTGATCAAGCCTTCCGCCGGAAAAGTAATGCTGGTGTCCAAAGACCTGCTCATCGAAAACATCCACTTCGACCTGATGTACACCCCGCTGAAGCACCTGGGCTACAAGGCAGCCATCGTGAACTTTTCGGATATGGCAGCCATGAACGCCCTGCCCAAACAGATATTGGTGGGACTGGGCGTTTCCAGCAAGTTTTCGGCGGAGGCGCTGAATGAAATTTACAACGGCATCAAAAAAGCCTGTGAAATTTACAAGGTGGATTTTGTGGGTGGCGACACCACGTCCAGTGCACACGGCCTGTTTATCTCGGTAACGGTTATCGGCGAAGCCGACAAAAAGCGCATCGCCTACCGGAGTGGCGCCAAACCAAACGACCTGCTTTGCGTGACGGGCGACCTGGGTGCAGCCTATATGGGACTATTGATCCTGGAAAGGGAGAAAAAAGTCTTCCAGGCCAACCCCGACATGCAACCCGACATGGAGGCACACGACCACGTGCTGGAAAAACAACTGAAACCCGAAGCACGGGTGGACATCGTAAAAGCACTCGAAGAAAAAGAAATCCTGCCCACTTCGATGATCGACATCTCGGACGGGCTGGCATCGGAAACCCTGCACCTGTGCAAAGCTTCGGGAACGGGATGTGTGATCTACGAGGAAAAAATCCCCATCGACCAACAGACCTACGACCTGGCAAAAGAGTTTGGCATCGTACCTTCGGTGGCCGCGCTGAACGGGGGAGAAGACTACGAACTTTTGTTTACCATCAGCCAGGAAGATTATGAAAAAATCAAGACCCTGGACGACATCTCGGTGATCGGTTACATGACCGAAGAAAATGAGGGAAAACAGGTGATTTCCAACGACAACCAGAGTTTTGAGCTCAAAGCCCAGGGCTGGGATGCGCTGAAGAAAAGGGAGGTTTGAGGATTTGAAAATGGGGGAATTTGAGAATTAAAAACGCGAAGCAAAAAACCAGATATGCAAAACCGTTTGAAACATTTATTATTTGAGCATTTGATATTATTTTGGATTTTGAGTTTTGTGCTTTTAGTTTTGTGCTTTGTGCTTTGAGCTTTACCTTTTCTGGTTTATCCGGCTTAGGTGCTTGGGGTTTTATCGTGTTTCCGGGTTTAAGCGATGTTTTCATTTTGCAGGCATCCGCCCACGACGCCAAAATGCATCAGACAATTACGAATGGAATGGATTGACATTACGGTTTTGATCGTTTCCGGATTGTTGGTGGGTTTCATCAACACCCTGGCCGGTGGCGGCAGCATCATTTCACTCTCGGTGCTGATGCTGCTGGGACTTCCCGCACCGGTAGCCAACGGCACCAACCGCATTGCCATCGCCATCCAAACCCTGACAGCCGTTTCCAGTTTCAGACAGCAAAAAGTGCTTCCCCTGCGAAAAGCCGTTTACCTGTCCGTCCCGGCCATTCTGGGTTCCCTAATCGGGGCATGGATTGCCGTGGACATCAACGAAGACATCTTTGAAAAAGCCATCGGCGTGGTCATGCTCATCATGCTGTTTTTCATCCTTTACAAACCTCAAAAATACATTTACGGCAGGGCACACATCGAAGAAAAACCCTTCACCTGGAAGATTTACCTGGTGTTTTTCTTTATCGGCATGTACGGCGGTTTCCTCCATATGGGCGTGGGTTATTTTTTGCTGGCATCCATCGTGCTGGGCGCCGGCCTCGACCTTGTCAAAGCCAACGCGGTGAAAGTGTTCGTCGTGCTGGCCTATGCACCTTTCACCATTGTCATTTTCATGTGGAACCACCAGATCAACTGGGCCTACGGATTTTTCCTTGCCCTCGGTGCGGTGGCGGGTGCGTTTGTCGCTTCGCGGATGGCCGTTTCCAAAGGTGTTGATTTTGTGAAATGGGTGATCGTCGCGGTCATCCTCATCACTGCTGCCGATATGTTTGGCCTGTACGATTTTAAAAGTGTCATGTCAGGATTACTCCATTAAACCTTAAAACCATGAAAACAAAAGCCTTTTTCTTTACGGCACTTTTTGCCCTCGCGGCAATGGCCTTCGGGCAGGTGCAGGACGCGCCCCCCTTTCCTCCGGAGAATAAGGGCTGAATTTTATTTTGATGTGCCGGCTAAATCGTTATACCGTTGGAATAAGGTAATAAGGCCAATCTTTGGCTAACCCGACAGCTACTGAGGTTTTCTTTCTTTGATAAGGTTTTAATCCCGGCAAACAGCAACCCAACACCTACGAAGCAGGTTAAAACCTTAGTAGCAGGAAACAAGGAAACAAACCCAACCTTATTACCTTATAACGTGAATCGATTGGTTTTTCCTGCTGAGCACATCAAAATAAAATCTCACTACATTAGGCCGAAGAAAGCCCTTGCCGCATTTGGGGGCTTTCACGATTATTCGTCGGGATTGCGAAGAGGTATCCCCAAAAAAGAAAGGAACTTTTCCAAAGTTCGGAACTTTGGAAAAGTCACAATTCATACTCTTTTGCATTTGACTCTTGACATATTCAAAATTATAAGTATTTTTACTTGGAAAATATTCAGTGCTTTCAGCGGTGTTGTCACATCGAATAACGAGGCCGAATTAAACGGCAGCACAAAGCATTAAGAACCGTTTTTCCTTTGTTAATACTCTTTCGGGTTTCATTGAACCTGAACTACTTCCGGCAGGAACAGCTAAAGAAATACGACGAACTTCACAAGCTTGGAGGCAGCTTTAAAATCCATGCCTTCGTTAAGGAATATGAATTAAAATGGAAGTAAGCGAAAGAAAATACAAACTCGGAATTGACGTTGGCGGCACCTTTACCGACTTTTTTCTGGTGGGAAATGATGGTTCTTCCCTTGTGCATAAAACATTATCCACACCGGAAGATTCTTCCGTCGGCTTCATCAGGGGGATTCATGAGATTGCGGAAAAACTGAATTTACCGCTGTCTTCGTTTATTGAAAAAATAGACACCATCGTCCACGGCACCACAGTGGCCACCAACGCCATGCTGACCATGAAAGGGGCCAAAACCGCACTGGTCACCACCGAAGGTTTCCGTGATGCACTGGAGATGCGTAGGGGTGTGCGTGAAGAACGTTACAACAACCATTACCGGAATGTCAAACCGTTAGTCCCACGCTATCTAAGGCTCTGCCTGAATGAAAGGATAGATGCCACAGGACAGGTATTATCGGCTGTTGACCGGAAAGAACTGGATGCCATCGTTGCAAAACTTAAAAGCGAAAAGGTGGAAGCCGTAGCCATCTGCCTGATGAACTCCTACCTGAACAACGAACACGAAAAGCAGGTGGCCCGATACCTCAGGGATGCACTGCCCGGCCTTTTTATTTGTGCCTCTTTTGAAGTGCTGCCGTCCATCCGTTTTTATGAACGGGTGAGCACCACCTGCATCAACGCCTACATCGGGGTGGTCATCGACCGCTACCTGGAATCCCTGCTGGACAAACTGAAAAAGATACATTTCAAAGGCGTTTTGATGATCATGCAGTCGAACGGAGGCGTGGTCACACCCGAAGTGGCACGCAAGATTGCCGCCGTGACTGTTCTCTCGGGACCTGCCGCAGCACCCATTGCCGGCTCCTATTATGCCCGCCTGCTGGGTTTTGACCATTGCATCACCATGGACATGGGAGGCACCAGCTTCGACACTTCACTGGTTGTCAATGCGCAATGCATTACCAGTACGGAAGGGGAAATTGACAGGCGCAGGATCGCCCTTCCCACACTCGATATCATCACCATTGGTGCCGGCGGCGGAAGCATCGGGTGGATTGACCAGGGCGGCTTGCTGAAAATGGGTCCCCAGAGTGCCGGTTCCCTCCCGGGTCCGGTTTGTTACGATCGTGGTGGAGAAAAGCCTGCCTGTACGGATGCCGACCTGATACTGGGCTACCTGGACCCTGACTATTTTGCCGGAGGGAAATACAAACTCGACAAGGAAAAAGCCGCCGAAGTAACCGCTTCCCGCCTTGGGGAACCCCTGGGTTTAAATGCGCAACAGGCTGCAGCCGGAATGTACCGTGTAATTAATATGAACATGGCCCAGGGCGTCCGGCAGGTATCCGTGGAACGGGGTTACGACCCAAGGGAATTTCTGCTGATCTGTGCCGGAGGGGCCGGCGCTATTCATGCCGGCGAAATCTGCCGGGAGCTTGAAATACCCATGTTTATGGTTCCTGCCGTGGCATCCATCTTTTGTGCTGCCGGCATGCTGCTGGGCGACTTGAAACACGATTATGTGCGCTCCTACATTTGTAAATATTCGGACATTGACCGCAAACGATTCCTTGAATTGTATCGGGAAATGCAGGAAGAAGCAGAAAACACCCTCAGCGAAGAAGGGATCGAAACTTCAAAAATTGAATTTTATCCCTCTCTCGATTTGCGCTACGCAGGCCAGTTTCATGAAGTGCCGCTTGAGGTTTCCATGGAGGAAATCCTTGAATTCCGGCTGGACGACATCAGGGAAGCTTTCCACAAAGAACACAACCGTAAATTTGGTTACGAACTGCGTACCGAAGGCACCGAACTGGAAGTGATCAATGTGAGGCTCCGGGCCGTTGGAATTACGGAAAAACCGGTTTCACTTTCCGCATCTGACACGAACAAAACCTGCTCGGCCCAACAAGCTTTCAAAACAATGAGAATGGCCTATGTTCCGGAAGACGATGAAATGCAGGAACTTCCCGTTTACGACGGGGATGTCCTCGGCGAAGGGGTGTTAATCAAGGGACCCGCCATTATCGAACAGGTCAACACAACCCTTTTCTTAGGTTCAAGTTACCATTGTGAAACCATCACAGGAGGAAGTTTCATTGTTTACAACAAAACGCTGATGCCTGAAGGGTATAAAAAGAAATCTTTGATTACAGAAAATAACATGAAATAATGACCGGTATCAAAATTGACACCATATTGCTTTCCATCTTTCAACGGGCCTTCAAGTCCATTACGGACGAGATGAGCATTTCCCTGACGAAAACCACACGCTCGCCCATTTTATGTGAAGCCAAGGATTTTGTGACCGGCTTGTACGATGCCGATGGCAATATGCTGGAACAGACGGAAAACCTTCCCATCCTGAGCTTTTCCCTGGGGCCGGTCTGCAAAGTCATTATCGAGCAATACGGCGACCGGATATTTCCGGGTGACGTCATCATTCACAACGACGTGTTCAGCATGGGGAACCAAAATAATGATGTGGCCATCTTCAAGCCCATTTTTGTGGAGGGGAAACTGATGGGCTGGTCGGCAGCCAAAGGCCATCAGGCAGATATTGGCGGAGCAGTTCAGGGTGGCTACAATCCCAATGCCACCGAAGTCTGGCAGGAGGCATTGCGCATACCTGCCGTTAAAATTTATGAAAAAGGAGTGTTAAGAAAGGATGTGTGGGACCTGATCTTTGCCAATATCCGGCTCAATATTGTTCAGGAAGACATCAAGGCACAGATCGGTGCCTGTAGTCTGGGCGAACGAAGACTGATGAACTTAATCAGCAAATACGGCATCGATCGTTTTGAGGCACACAAACAGGAATTGTTCAACAGGACCGAGCGGATGATGAGGGCCGAAATTGCCTCGGTCCCCAACGGGGTTTATGAAGGAAGCAGCAAAGTATATTATGACGGGAAGCACCCGGGTTCTGAATTTGAGATCAAAAGCCACATTATTGTAAATGATGAGGATATCGTATTTGATTTTTCCCAATCCTCTCCGCAGACCAACGGCTTTGTCAACGGTACCTTCACCTCCTCCTGCTCGGCCATCACACTGACCTTCCTGCAAATGGTGGATCCCAACATCCCGCACAACGAAGGCATGATCAAGCCTTTAACCTATCTGGTTCCCGAAGGAACCATCCTGAACGCCTCCTATCCGAAAGCAACCACTTTTGGGAATCATTTGTGTCCGCAGATTGCCGACTCCATCTTCAAAGCCCTGGGGCCGGCCATGCCTGAGCGGGTAACAGCGGGCTGGAACCATCTGCTGTGTTCACTCTTTACCGGTAATCATCCGGCGAAAGGCGAAAAGTATGTGGACATTTGTTTCATGGGCCTGAAGGGAGGTTCGGGCGCCCTTTATGGCGACAATGGTTACGACCATATTGGCATGATCGACGCTTCGGGCGGGCTGCTGGACCAGGACTATGAAATGTATGAGCAACAAACCCCCCACCGGATCATCCGGCATGAATTTTTGAAGGATTCAGGTGGTGCCGGAACCTGGCGGGGCGGACTGGGTGTGGAAACCATCATCCGCCTGGGAGGAGAAAACACGACGATGGTCGTCTTTGGCGACGGTGATGTTGAAGAGAATTATGGCTTGTTTGGCGGCAAAGGCAGCGTGCTCAACAGCATTGAAATAAGCTATCCTGACGGAAAAACCTATAAATCACTGAGCAAGGATATCATTGAAGGAATCCCCGCAGGGACAATTTACAGGCAGGTTGCCGGCGGCGGCGGCGGATACGGCCCTCCCCATGAAAGGGACCCGGATGCCGTCAGGGAGGATGTGTTAAACGAAGTGGTTTCCAAAGAAATGGCCCTGCGTGAGTACAAGGTGGTCTTTTCAGAAGGAAGCTCAAACCCGGATTTGGAAAAAACAGCAAAATTAAGAGCAGGAAAGAATACAGTTGCATGAGTGTACTTTACTTTACTTCATTTTTTAATTAATAACTGAAAAATTAAGCATCATGAACGAAACAAATCTGAATCACGAAAAAACTTTACCCGACGGTTGGATCAGGCCAAAAGGATACACCAACGGGATATTGGCCCAGCCGGGAAGAATCCTGTTCATGGCAGGACAGATCGGTTGGGATGAAGAAGAAAAGTTTCACAGCGATCTACTGGTTCCCCAGTTCGAACAAGCTTTAAAAAACATTAATGCCATCGTGTGCAAAGCCGGTGGCAAAGTGGAGCACATCTGCAAAATGACGTGCTTTTGTAAGGACAAGGAACAGTACCTCGCTTCCCGCAAAGAACTGGGAAGGGTCTGGAAAAAGATCATGGGTGATCATTACCCCTGCATGAGTATGATCTTCGTTTCGGACCTGCTGGACCATCCTGCGCTGATTGAGATCGAAGCCACGGCTGTCATTCCGACTAAAAAACACAGTATCAATTTTACGATCACGGCTTAATCGGTTACATAAAACAGCATCGATGAATTTCGAATTAACCGACATACAAAAACAAATCCGGCAGACCTTCAGGGAGTTTGTCAACAGGAAGGTATTGCCCCGGGCCAAGGCCATTGATGAGGAGCGTAAATTCCCCATGCAATTGTTCAGGGAAGTCGGGAAACTGGGTTTTTTCGGAATGCGGTATCCCGAATCAGCCGGGGGCAGCCAGATGGATATTGTATCCTATTGCCTGGCCGTCTTTGAACTCAGCAGGGGCTCGCTTTCCCTTGCAGCAGTCTGCACCATGCAATCCCTTATGGCCACTTATTTTCTGTACCGCCTGGGGGATGAGGAGATTAAAACCTGGTTCCATGAAGCCCTTGAAGGGGAAAAAATAGGTGGCATTTGCATGACCGAACCCAATGCGGGAAGCGATCTTTTTGGTATCCAGTCCAGAGCTGAAGTGTTGGAAGACGGCTTTATCCTAAACGGACAAAAGACCTGGGTCACCTCTGCGCCGGTAGCTGATTTTTTTACTGTCCTTGCCAAAACGGAGCAGACGAAAGGTTTATCCATCTTTTTCGTGCCAAGCCGGCTTGAGGGTGTCAAGATCGGGAAAAGCATTGAAAAGCTCGGCGTACGCGGTTCGGTGACCAGTGAAGTTTATTTAGACCAGGTCAGGCTTCCGGCCAACTACCTGCTCGGGGACTTGGGAGACGGAACCAAATACCTGGTTGAAATTCTGGCGGAAATCCGGATCATGACGGCAGCTTTATCCATCGGCGTGGCCACGGCTGCTTTTGAAGATGCCTTGCAATATGCCCTGGAACGTAAACAGTTCGGGCAGGTAATTTACAACTTTCAGGCCGTTAAAATGAAGTTTGCCGAGATGAAAGTGCAGTTGGAAACGGCCCGGCATTATACGCTTTACGCCGCCTCGCTGAGCGATCAAAACCTGCCCCGCCACCAGGAATCCATGATTGCCAAATTGTATGCTTCCGAATGTGCTAATTCGATTTGCGACCAGGCTTCACGCATCCTGGCCTCCTATGGTTTTGCGGAAGAATACTCCTTGCAGCGCTACCTGCGGGATGCACGTTTTACCCTCATTGGCGGCGGGACATCAGAGATACTTAAATTGAATATTGCCAAAGAACTGAAAAAGTGAGTGAAATAATCAAATATCATGTAGCCTTTCCTGAATTCAGGGTCTCAGGCCAGGTGTTGCACCCGGGACAGGGTAAAAATAGCCGGCAGTGTATTTGCTACACTGACGAGGACCTCATTACTTTATCCTTCCGTGCCTGTTCAGCATTACTGAATGGCGGCCCCGAACCGGATGCGGTTTTGTTTGCCACATCAACGCCGGTTTTCAGGGATCGCTACCATGCTTCCTTTGTGGCGGATCTGCTCGGGTTAAAACAGGGCATTCTGGCACTGGATATTATTTCCACCGCACGAGCGGGAAGCGATGCACTGTTACTTGCTGACAAACTGATCGGTTCGGGTGAGTACCGCAATATCCTGCTGGTGGCGGCTCACGTTGATTTTCCTCCCGTGGGTGAGGAATTCCGGAATGCTACCGGACACGCAGCAGTTGCCATGATCCTTTCAGCGGATAAAGGCCTGGCTGAGATCAGTTCTGTGCAATCCTATTCTTCGGCGCTCGCTGAAGAATTTTACTACAAAGGTGAAAAAACAGTGTATGATCCCCGCTTTGCCCGCGCTGCCGGCTTTAAGGCCAATATGGCGGATGCATGGAAGAAAACTGATCCAAAGCCCGGTCAGACCGGGAAGATCATTATTAATTCTCCTTATGCACGGATGGCGATGAGCCTGCTTAAAAAAAGCGGCTTCGATACGGATCAGCATCTTTTTAAAGATACGATCGCCCCAATGGTTGGCCACACCGGCGCCTGCCACGCCCTCTTGCTGATGATCAGCGCCATGGAAAACTGCCAGGGTTCTATCCTGTTGTTTGATTACCTGAACGGAACCAATGTCATCGGGTTTAAAATAAACCAACAGCCGGCGGAGACCAGGCTTTCCGGTTTAGATTTTACGGAAATTGTATCTTACCAGGATTACCTGAAACTGCGTAAGCAAGGTGATTTCACAGATATTACTTACCGGACAAAAGAAATGTTCTCCTCCGAAATGATGATGGAACGGGAAAAAGATCAGTTGTTGTATCTCAAAGCCCGGGAATGCACATCCTGCCATACGGTCTTTCTGATAAAAACCAGCCGCTGCCATCATTGTCACGGCACGGATTTCAAAGTGAAAAAGCTGGCACGGACCGGAACCGTTTACACCCTGACGGCAGAGCATTATTTTCCCTCTTCATTTCCACCTGTTAACATGGTGGTGATTGACCTGGACGGAGGAGGCAGGGTCACCGTTCAACAAACTGATAATATGTATCCTGATGAGGAAAACCGGATAAAAATCGGCGACCGCGTGGAACTGGTTTATCGCAGCATGATGGAAAACGACAGAAAGCCAAATTATTTCTGGAAATGTAAGAAAATGGCTCGCAAAGGCGCAAAGAACGCAAAGGAAAATGAAAAATAATAAAAAAAACATTGCCATCATTGGAGTAGGCTCCACCCCTTTCGGGGATCTGTTTCAGTACAGTTATGACGACCTGGTGCGTGAAGCCGCTTCCACGGCAATGAAAGACGCAGGGATTGACCCGGAAGAACTGCAGGCTGCCTGGCTGTCCACCGCGTTTCCCGAAATCGGTGTATTCAAGGGGCGCAGCGGCATGGACCTGGCCGAACCCCTGGGAATTTTTGGCATTCCCGTGACACGCGTGTCCAATTTTTGTGCTTCCGGCGCCGATGCCATCCGAAATGCTGCCAACGCACTGGCGGCAGGAGAGTGTGATGTGGCCATGGCCCTTGGGGTGGAAAAATTGCGCGACCGTTCGCCACAGGACAGCATTGTCAAAATGATGGTGGAATTATCTCATCCTTTTTACCAGAAAGGCTTTACGGCTGCCGGAACCTTTGCCGTTTATGCCAACAGGATGATGCATGAATATGGGGTCAGCCGCGAAGATATTGCTTCCGTTTCCGTTAAAAATCACTTCCACGGTGTGATGAACGACAAGGCCCACTACCGGACAAAATGCACGATTGAACAAGTTCTTGCCTCGCCCATGGTGGCCGATCCGCTCACCTTGATGGACAGTTGCCCCACTACCGATGGCGCAGCCTGCGTGATCATGGTCAGGGCTGAAGATGTGGACAACAGCAAACACAAACCGGTCTATATTGATGGCATCGGATTATCTATTTCAACAGGCTGGGATCTCCCGTTTTTTGACAGCGGCCATAAATTTCTTTCTTTTCAGGCCACCCGCGATGCTGCGGCGATGGCCTACCGGCAGGCAGGTATCACCCGGCCAATGGAGGAAATCGACCTGGTGGAAGTCCACGATTGCTTCTCAATTGTTGAACTGCTTACTTACGAAGACCTCGGCTTTTGCCGGACAGGCGAGGCCAAGGACCTGATACGGGGGAAGGTTACCCAACTGGGCGGAGAACTCCCGGTAAATGTGAGCGGAGGTTTATTATCCTGCGGCCACCCCGTGGGCGCTACCGGCGTTAGGATGGTGGTCGAAGTGGCAACACACCTGCGGGGGCAGGCAGGAGTACGACAAGTAAAGGATGCAAAGCGGGGCCTTACCCACAACATCGGTGGGCCCGGCGCCATTGCCTCGGTAATCATTCTGAACAATGAAAATTGATCGAACACACATGAAACCAATACGACAAAGATTAGTGACACACAAGAAAATGATTACCGTTTTCTTTGCGTCTTTGCGTTTTTGCGAGAAATATTTAAACAAATGAAAATTCTATTATCAAAACCCGGGCTGGATGGCCATTACGTTGGCGTAAAAGTGCTGGCCCATGCATTGAAGGACGCAGGCTTTCAGGTGTTGTACACCGGCCTCAGAAAATCAGTTGAAAATATTCTGGATATGGCAGAAAAACAGCAGGTTGACGTTTTGGGTTTATCCATTTTATCAGGTACTCACCTGATTATTGCTGAGAATATCGGGAAAACCATGAAGGAAAGGGGCATTCAAATTCCTTGGGTGGTTGGTGGAAACATCCCGGCACAGGATGTAGATGCTTTGATGAAACTTGGTCCCGACAAAGTATTTCCTACCGGAACCCAATTAGAAGAAGTTATTGAGTATTTCAACAATATCCGGGAACAAAAAGCAAAGTAAGGGAAAGCAAAAGTGTAAACCCGGATAAATAAAGGATTCAATGGTTTAAATTAGAGATATGACTAAAAGTAACAGCAAAGCAACATTAAAAAAGGTTTTTCTGGAAAGCGGGATTGAAGTGAAACCCGTTTACACCTATGAAGATGTTGCGGATTCAGGGATTGCAGATGAACTTCCCGGGCAGTACCCGTTTACCAGGGGCATCCATCCGGAAATGTACAGGAAGCGGCCATTCACCATCAGGCAGTATGCAGGCTTTGCTTCGCCTGAGGAAACCAACGAACGTTTTCAGTTCCTGCTTAAAAACGGTCAGACCGGCCTGAATGTGGCCTTCGACCTGCCAACGCAGTGCGGACTGGATTCGGATTCACCCGATGCTTACGGAGAAGTCGGGCGTGTAGGCATGACCGTTGACAGCCTGGAGGATTTTGAGATCGCTTTCAAAGACATTGACCTTGACCAGATCACCGTATCCCTCACCATCAATGGCTCTGCCATCGTGTTAATCGCCATGTATATTGCCCTTGCCGAAAAATGGGGTTACGACATCAGCCGGTTGAGAGGTACCGCCCAAAACGACATCCTGAAGGAATTCATCGGCAGGGGAACCTGGATTTTCCCGGTGGATAAATCCGTCAAACTGGTGATCGATACAATTGAGTATTGTGCAAAGCATGTACCCAAATACAGTCCGGTCAGTGTTTGTGGTTACCACATCCGCGAAAGCGGAGCCAATCCGGTTCAGGAAATGGCGTACGCTTTCTGCATTGCTAAGGCATACAGCGATGGTACAATTCAACGGGGCATTTCGATTGATGAATTTGCCTCACGTCTTTCTTTCAATTTTGATATTCACGGGAACTTCTTTGAACAGATTGCCAAATTCAGGGGAGGCAGAAGATTGTGGGCAAAAATTATCCGGGAGGACTACCATGCCCGCAACGACAAATCCTCCTGGATGCGGATGATCGCAGGCGGCGGCGGCGGCGGACTCACCAAGGAGCAACCCGAGAACAACATTGTCCGCAGCGCTTATTATGCGCTTATCAGTACCCTGTCGGGCACACAAACCATGGCGCTTTGCAGCTACGATGAAGCCTACACCATCCCCACCGAAAAAGCTGCCGAGCTTTCGCTCCGCACCATGCAGATACTTATTCACGACATGGGTATTTGTGATACGGTTGATCCCCTGGGCGGCTCTTATTATGTGGAAGCTTTGACCGACCGGTTTGAAAAAGAGATCAGGGAAGAAATGAAAAAAGTGGATGCGTGGGGAGGCATTGAGAAAGCAATAGAAACCGGGAAAATACAGGAATCGGTGTCGCGGCAGGCTTACCTCAGGGAAACGGGCATACAGCAGGGTACAATACCCAAGGTGGGTGTGAATATGTTCAGGAGGGAAGAAGAAGTGAAACCGGTGGACTTTCATCCCTACAATGAGGAAGCAGCAAAAAAACAAATTGCCAAGGTTCAGCGGATACGAAAACAACGCGACAATGTCCGGGTTAACAAACTGCTTGCCCAAATCCGGCAGGATGCCCTGGCAGACAAAAACCTGATGCCGTCCATCATTGCCGCCGTGAAGGAATATGCCACGGTGGGCGAAATAACGGGGGTGCTGAAGGAGTGTTACGGCGAATTTAACGAACCGATCTTTTTTTAATCAAAAGATGTTGAAACCGGAAGATACATTAGTCATGTAAAGAAGATTCGTTACTAATCAATGTTGATCAAATGAATAGAATTATTGTAGAAAAATCAGCAAATAAATACCTTAAATCCCCTTCTGGAAGGGGTGAAGGGGTAGGTAATAAACAATATTATTTATTTGCTGATTTTTCCTGTTGAAAAACACAGATGCATTTTTGAAGTACATATGAATTCATAAATTATCAGTAAGCTTTACGTTTGGGACTGATTGGTTACGAAGATTTAAATGAACGACTCCATGCTAAAAAAAAGAACCATATTGAGTCTGGAGCAGGCGCTGACCCTGCCTTATGCCACGCAACGGTTTGCACAACTGGGTTGGCGGGTAATCAGGATAGAGTCGGGCGGAAAGCCCGGTCAGAAACGCCCGGGAGACCCAAACCGCTACATTGGTGAATCCACAAGCGTTGATGATGCCAGGGCTTATTTTGTTGCCCCCAACATTGGAAAAGAAGCCATCACCATCAACCTGAAAGAGGAAAAAGGGCAATCTTTTCTGAAGGAAATCATCAGCAAACTAAAGGTGGATGTGTTTCTTTGCAACACCCTTCCCAAACACTACAAACAATTAGGCATTGATTACGACAGTCTGAAAGAGGCAAATCCGGACCTGATCTGGTGTGGCATTTCGGCCCTGGGGCCTGATCATCCTGACCGTGCCGGCTACGATCCTGCCTTGCAGGCGATGCTGGGTTATATGCACCTGACCGGTGAACCGGACCGCGATCCCATGCTTTGCGGATTGCCCATTATCGACCTGAAGGCCGGCGATGAAGCCTTTGCCCAGGTGCTGCTTGCCCTGCTCGAAAAAGAAGAAAGCGGGAAGGGTAAAAAGATTGATATTTCCATGGCTCAATGTGCCACTTCCTGGCTGATCACCGCGCTGCCTTCACTGGAATTCACCACGGATGAAAAAAAGCTGCCGTTCAGAAGCGCCAACGAGCACCGCAGCTTCATTCCGTCCAACTGCTATCCTGCACGCGATGGCTATGTTTACCTCGCCATCGGAAGCGATACGCAATGGCAGAAACTTTGCAGCATGAAGGGTTTTGAACACCTGGACAAACCCGGCCGCAATACCAACAACGAACGGAAAACCCAAAAAGATGCCATCTACGCAGACATCCGCAAAGGCCTTGAACAGTACAGTTGCCACGACTTTATTGAACAATGCATGCGAAATGGCCTGGCAGTTGCGCCGGTCAACAACCTGAAACAGGTGGCTGCACTCGACTGTGTTAAAAATGCCATGCTCAAAACCACCCTGCCGGATGGCCGGACCGTAGAGCTTTTTCCTGCTCCGGTGACAACAGAATACCTGGAAAAACATGCTTACACTATGGCGTTCCCTCCGCGACTGGGACAGGACAATGAAAAAATAAAAGATGAAATAAAAAGGATTAAAGACAAGATTTAATGAACAAATTAATCGAAATATTGACTTCATTCGAAGAACCAAAAACAGTCTGTCCCATTGGAAACGTCGGGATTGCGCGGGCTGCTATTGAGAAAGGCATTCATGGGGTCTTTTCCTACCCGGGAACACCCTCTACGGAAATATCGGAAGTCTTCAGCCAGGTGAACGCTTTTCAAAACAAGGCTGAAAACCAGGCTGACTATCCCGAACTGTGTGACCGTAAAATTTATTTTGAGTACAGCATCAACGAAAAAGTGGCCCTTGAAAAAGCCATCGCCTTCAGTATCGGTAACCGGAGCGCCATGTGCGTCATGAAAAACGTAGGCATGAATGTGGCTTCCGATGCACTGATAACCATCCCTTACCAAAGTCTCTCTGCACCACTGGTCATCGTCATTTGCGATGATCCGGGCTGTCATTCCAGTTCCAACGAACAAGATTCAAGATACTGGGCCAAAATGGCTTCTGTCCCTTTATTTAATCCTTCCACTCCCGAGCAGGCAATGGAAATGACCAAAGCGGCTTTTGACCTGTCGGGCATCACCGGCCTGCCCGTTATTCTCCGTACCACTACCCGCGTTTCGCATTGCCGGGCTAAGCTGAACTATGGTAAAATTACGGTTGACGACAGAAAACCGGAGTTCGTCAGGGTTCCGGAACACATCAATATCCCGGCGAGAACGGCTGCTGCCCACCAGAGGCTTTTACAGAAAATGGCGTCTGATGACATCCGTACTTTTTCAGAAAAATTTTCCAATCACTTTTTTGGCGGAGCGGACAGCAAACTGGGCATCGTCAGCAGCGGGGTAGCCACCGCTTACCTGCGGGAGCTGATTGCGGAAAATCAGCTGACAAACAGGATTGAAGTGCTTGACCTTGGCCTGATTTCACCTTTCCCGGAGTCCATTGTCAGGGATTTCCTGAGAAAAGGATTCAGCAAGCTTCTTATACTGGAAGAACTGGACCCCATTGTTGAGACGGCAGTGCGGGATGTTGCACAAAAAGAAAAACTTACCATCGGGATTCATGGCAAAGGCTTCGCGGGGCTTTCATCCAGCGGCGAATTCTCGCTGGACCTGATAAAAAACGTATTGGATGAATTCACCGGAATCCGTTTTAAACGCAAATCCGCGCTCAGCGATTTTGAAGCCCTTACCGGCAAGTTGCCTCCCCGGCCTCCGGTTTTTTGTTCCGGTTGCCCGCACCGGGCCACTTATTATTCACTGAAATTATTGATCCCGCGCGACAATCCTGATTACGTCCTGTGCGGCGACATCGGATGTTTCGGCCTTGGCGCCCTTCCTCCCTTTCGGATGGTGGACACCGTGAGCCACATGGGCATGAGCATTTCCATGGCACAGGGATTGTCGGTCGCTTTAAAAGGCAACAAGGGAAAGGTGATCGCCTTGCAGGGTGACGGTACTTTCTTCCATTCGGGCATCCCTTCGCTGCTCAATGCAATTTATACCAACAGCAATATGTTGCTGATTATTTTCGACAATTGTACCGTTGGCATGACAGGCCAGCAGAATCATCCCGGAGCCGTACGTGAGACCGGTTTGCATGAGGTGGACCTCCCCGGCCTGATCAGGGGACTCGGGGTGAAGCATGTTGACACCCTGGAACCTTTCAACATCAGGGAATCCTTTCAAACACTGGAGAAGGCGCTTCAATACGAAGGGATTTCCGTCCTGATCTCCAAAGCGCCCTGTGTGTTTCTCCCGGCCTATTCAAACCAGATCAGTCAAAACAGGAAAGTGGTTGTCGATCCGGCAAAATGCAATACCTGTCACAATCAGCCGGAAGACTACCTCCGTTGTTCAAGGAATCAAAGCTCTGACTCCAGCCTGAAAAGGGCAACGGCAAAAATAAGGGCCACTCACGCTTACCATTCCGAACAATATGCCTGTCCGGCCAATATTTGCAACCTCGGCTTTTTTCACTCAATGCTCGAAGACGATCCCAAAACGGCTTTAAACATGGTCAGGGACAAGCTTCTTTTCTCACGCACCTGCGGCGACCTTTGCCACCGGCCCTGTGAATTGTTTTCTGCATCAGGGGAAAATGCAAGTATTCCCATCAAGTCGTTGAAGAAATAT
>JAJRWG010000022.1 GCA_024276895.1 Bacteroidota bacterium | reverse complement strand
GGCGCTTGTGTGCGGCTACAAAACACTGGCCATTGCCAATGCCCTTGACGACGACCGGCTGAAAGTTGAAAGCACGCTGAAGGTCGGGCAGGCGCTCGAAGGCAACAACCAGAAAGTTGAGGCATTCCGAAATTACCTGAACGGCGTAAAACTGGCTGAGCGTCTGGACGACAAGGAACTGATGAAAGAATGCTACGCGACGCTCTCCGAATTTTACAACCTGTCTAATCTTTTCGAAAAAGCCGCCAGCTACAAAATGAAACAAATCTCGCTGATAAAAAGCGAAATACCTCCGGACTCAATGGAACTCATGTGGAGCATTTATTCCTTGCAGGTGGTTTATTTTAATTCCGACAACACCAGGCTGAACGCCCAAAGCATGCTGGATGTGTTAAGCTTCGCCAAAAGAAACGGCAACAAACGGCTGCAACAGTACGAGTTTTCCCTTTTCCGGTCGTACCTGATCCGAACCAAAAGGATCGACCTGCTGTTTGACCTCTATCTTAAACAATTTCCGGAAGAACTGCACAGGCTAAGGCTTGATGAGTCAGCCCTCTACCTGAGACTGATGGCCTACTTCAAAGAAGAAGAGGGTAAAATCGACTCGGCAGCCTACTATTTTCAACTGGCGGAAAAGCAGGCCCAGTTTGACCCTAACATTATTTACCAATCGAATTTTTACAGCAGGTACGGCCAGTTCCTGATGCGTTACAACAAGCCCGGGGAAGCAATCGACAAGTTTAACAAGGCCTTCGAACTGGCGGAGAACGCCTCATACATTGCCTACATGCTGAGCGCGGCCGGCTATCTGGAAGAGTTGTACGAACAGAAAAAGGACTACAAATCAGCCCTCGGGTACGCTAAATTGCAACGGGTGCTTAACGACAGCATTGCCGAGCTATCAAAAAAGGACAAGCTGGTTTTGCTTGAAATTGAACATGAAGCCCGCCAGAGTGAAATGCTTGCCCGGCTCGAAGAAGAAAAAACGCTCAGAAGGCACAACCTGCAATACATGGCAATAACCATCGGAATCATTACGGTATTCGTCATCCTGTTGATGATCTCCAACTTCAAAATACCCGAATGGGTGATCAGAGCCATGGGCTTCTTTTCCTTTATTTTTCTGTTCGAATTTATCATCCTTCTTGCCGACAACAAAATCCATCATGCTACACATGGGGAACCGTGGAAAGTGATGGCCATCAAAATCATCCTGATTGGTTTGTTGCTGCCCTTCCATCACTGGATTGAGGAAAAGGTTGTGCATTACCTGATCAAAAACCAGCTGATTGATTTTTCATCTTTCACTTTAAAAAACATCAGAACTTTTATCACCGGTAAGCCTGAAAAGCAAATCAGCAAAGAAGAGGACGTTTAAGGTTTAAACCGTTTTCCGGTAGCGGGCGGTCGAAAAAATGAACATGGCCGCGGCATAAGCTGTCAGTATCCAGAAATCATTTTGAAAATCGGTGAAGCCCGAGCCCTTCAGCATGATCATCCGGTTGATCCTGATAAAATACGAAACGGGGTTAAATTTCACGATGACCTGTGCCCAGCCGGGCATGCTCTCGACGGGTGTGAACAGCCCGCTCATCAGAATAAAAACAACCAGAAAAAACCACGAAATGAACATGGACTGCTGCATGGTATTGGTGAGCGTGGAAATAAAAAGTCCGAAAGACAGCACAACCACCAGATAGATGGAGGCCACGAAAAACAGCAGGAAAATATTACCTGCCACCGGAATATTGAACACAAAACGCGCCAGCAGGAGTCCGATCACCAGGTCCACGTTCGCGATCACCCAGAACGGGATCAGTTTGCCGATGATGAACTGGTGTTTTTTGATGGGCGTGACGTTGATCTGCTCGATGGTGCCGATTTCCTTTTCCTTCACCAGGTTCATCCCTGACAAAAACATGCCGATGATGGTCACCAGCAGCACCAGGATTCCCGGCACCATGAAAGTGATGTAATTAAGCTCAGGATTGTACCAGTACGACGACCTCACGCGGATGGGCAACCCCAGGTTTTTCAGGGGCGTTTGTTCCACGATGATTTCCCGGTTAAAATCCGAAACTATGCTGGCGGCATAGGCGTACATTAAGCTCGCCGCACTGCCGTTGATGGCATTGGTGACAACCTGGACTTTGGCCGACTTTTCCTGGTTCAGCTTCTTTTCAAAGTCAGGTTCAATGATCAGTATCTGGTCGGTTTGATTTTTTTTGATGGCCTGTTCGGCTTCTTCGTAGTTCGTCGCATCCCCTGCAAAACTGAAAAACGAAGAACCCCTGAACTTTGAAACCAGCTTTTTCGACAACACCGACTTGTCGTGGTCGAGCACTACAAAACGGGTGTTCTTGATCTCGAATGTCGCCGTGTACGACAACACCAGCAGCTGCATCACAGGGACAATAAAAATGATGGGCAGCATCGCTTTGTCCCTGAAAACCTGGATAAATTCCTTTTGCAATATGTACAGTACCGTTCTCAATTTCTTTTGAATTACTCCAGTCTGACTTTAAATTTCTTCACGCTCATCCCGATAAAAAACAGGGTCAGAAACAGTATGATCAGGGTTTCTTTCCAGAAATAAGTGATGCCAACACCCTTGAGCATAATGTTTTTGATGATGATGATGAACCATTTTGAAGGCATCAGGTGGCTGAGCCATTGCAGGATGACGGGCATGTTCTCGATCGGAAAAATAAATCCCGACAGCAAAATGGTGGGCAGCATCAACGCAAACATGGAAAGCAGCATGGCCTGCTGCTGGGTTTTACTGACGGTGGAAATTAAAATCCCCAGGGCAAGGGACATCACAATGAAAAGCACGCTTTCGGCAAGCAGCAAGGCGTAATTCCCCTGTACCGGCATGCTGAAAACAAAGCGTGCCAGCAAAAGGATAACCAACAGGTTGATGAAAGAAAGCAAAACGTAAGGACTGACTTTCCCGAGAATAATTTGCAAGGGCTTTAGAGGTGATACCAGCAGGGCTTCCATGGTTCCCGTTTCTTTTTCCCGGGTGATGGAAATGGAGGTCATCATGGCCGATACCAGCATCAACAAAACGGTAATCACCCCCGGGACAAACATGTAAACGCTTTTTAATTCGGGGTTGTAAAGCATCAGGCTTTCGGTGGTGATAGACAACGGGATTTTGTTCGCCGCTTTCAACTGCTGCATGCCGAAGGTGTTGACGATTCCTTCGGAATAAGCGTTCAGCATGCTGGCCGTGTTGGGTTCCGACGCATCCAGCAAAATCTGCATGTCTGCACGGCCTTCCTTTTTCAGTTTTTCTGCAAAGCGATTTTCAAACACCACCACCTCTTTGATTTCCCCTTTCCTGAAAGCATCTTCAATCTGGTTGTTGCTATGCAGGTTCTGTTCGAGGATAAAATAACCGGATGAGAGGAACTTTTGGGTCAGCTCGCGTGTGACAGGATCCTTCGAGTGGTCGAGGATGGCAATCTTAGCATCGTTGATGTCGGTGGTGATGGCAAAGCCGAACAAGAGTACCTGAACAACCGGCATTCCGAACAGGATCAGCATCGACCGGTAGTCGCGGAAAATGTGCAGAAACTCTTTTTTGATGAATGGCCACATACCGATTTTAGTTTAAAGTCTAAACGTCTCAAGTCTAAACGTCTCAGGTCTCAAAGTCTCAAGTCTAAAATTGATACAAAACCACCGGATTTTCCTCATTCCTTATACCTTGCGATTTTCAAGAACACTTCATCCATGGTGCTGACTTTAAATTTTTCTTTCAATTGCGCCGGGGTGCCGATGGCTTCGATGCGGCCCTCGGACATGATGGAAACCCGCTCGCAATACTCCGCTTCATCCATGTAATGGGTGGTGACAAAAACGGTGGTACCCTGGGCGGCTGTTTCGTAAATCAGTTCCCAAAACTGGCGGCGGGTGATGGGATCAACACCACCGGTGGGTTCGTCCAGAAAAACAATACGGGGATTGTGTAAAATGGCTACCGAAAAAGCCAGTTTTTGTTTCCAGCCCAGTGGTATTTTCTTCAGCAGCATGTTTTCAAAGCTTTGCATGCCCAGGTTTTTCAGGAAAAAAGCGGTTCTGTCGCGTATTTCTTTCCGGCGCATACCGTAAATGCCGCCGTAAAACCGGAAGTTCTCTTTGACGGTCATGTCCTCGTAAAGCGAAAACCGCTGACTCATGTAGCCGATGTTCTTTTTCACCTTGTCGGGATGGCGGCTCACATCGAAGCCGGCCACTACAGCCTTACCCGAGGTGGGTTTCGACAGGCCCGAGAGTATTTTGATAGCCGTGGTTTTTACGGCGCCGTTGGCTCCCAGGAAACCGAATATTTCCCCTTTTCCCACCGAAAAATTCAACCGGTCGTTGGCCGTGAACCGGCCGAATTTTTTTACCAGGTTCTCAACACTGATGATTTCCTCCCTTTGTTTCATTGAGCCTGGTTTTTGTCCATGAGTGCGAGAAAACAGTCTTCGATCACTGCCTGCTGTTTTTCAATACGGATTTCCGAGTGCCCCATTTGCCGAAGCGCCTTCAGAATTGTTTTCTGCGAAGCGGTTTCATTTTCCCTGTCCAGGGTGATGTGTACCCGGTCGCCAAAACGGTAAACCTGTTTAGCGGCGGG
>JAJRWG010000252.1 GCA_024276895.1 Bacteroidota bacterium | reverse complement strand
GATGCAGCGCATGGGTACAATCTTGTGGGAAACCCGTTCCCCTGTGCCATCGACTGGGACCAGGGAAGCTGGGACACCACCAACATCAACGGAAGCATCTGGGTATGGCAGGATGCCGGTGCCGGCGATGGATCGGGAACCTACATTTACCGGAACTCCCAGGGGCAGGGAAGCTTAACCGATGGCATCATTCCCATGGCACAGGGCTTCTTCATCCAGGCAAACAACAGCGGGGCTTCCTTAACTATTCCCGCCGATGCCAGGGTGCATTCTTCAACGCCGTTTTACAATCCTGACGAAGGATTGCCGCACACCTACCTTGTTTTTGAAGTGGATCACCTCAATAAGAAAGATGAGGTTTGGGTTACTTTCGAAGAAGGCCTTACAACGGGTTTTGACAACGGTTGGGATGTTAACAAGTTGTTTGCTCAAGGGAATTATCCCCAACTGTTTGTTGAGGAAGCAGGCCATCAGTTAAGCATTGATGCCTTGCCGCCACTGGATGGGCAGGACAGGCTTGTTGCGCTGAGCCTGCAAGTGCGAAGCGACGGGGAGTACACCCTGCGTCTGACCAGGTCGAATAAAATGGATAAGACCAGGGTGCTGCTGGAAGATTTGTTTACCGGCATTTTTCATGATTTTAAAATTGAAAGCGAGTACGGTTTTGTCGCCAGCCAGGAAGACGATCCCGCGCGTTTTCTGTTACACTTCGACCCGTTGGTGACCGCTGTTGAAAATCCAGGTGAACCTGTCCTGAATATTTATGCCTACAACAAGGTTGTTTACATCCGTTCCGATGGATTTTCCCCGGGTGCAACGGTTTACGTTTACGATTTGTACGGAAGGGAAATTGGAAACCAGCGACTTGATCAGAGTAGTGTGAACACTGTTCGTGTCAACCAAAACAATGCCACCGTCATCGTCAGGATTGTGAATGGTGGTGAGGTAACTGTGAAAAAGTTATTCATCCGCTAGGCCGGTTGTATCCGGTGGCCTTGAAAAATGAATTTTGAGGCCGCCGGGCACCGACGGCAGGTACAGGCGCTGCAAGTTGCAACCGGGTAAAGAAATTCTTTCTTTTCATATTTCTGAACATCTTCTTTTGTAGATTTGCCTGAACGGAATGGCACGCAAAGCATTGTGTGCGGAAGCGGGCCTGCAAGATATTAAACCTGAATCAAACCATGAGCAACTGGAAAATATACACCAAAACAGGCGACAAGGGAAGCACGGCCCTGATCGGTGGGAAGCGTGTGTCCAAAACCCATCCCCGGATCGAAGCCTACGGCACGGTTGACGAACTGAGTGCCTGGGCAGGGCTCATCCGTGATCAGCAAATTGACGACCAAAGCCGGAAGGTGGTGCTGGAAATACAGGACCGCCTGTTCACCATTGAGTCGCTCCTGGCTGCCGACGGCGGTGCCAACGCTCCCGATCTGCCGCAACTTCAGGAGCAAGATGTCACCCTGCTTGAAAAAGAAATTGACCGCATGAACGAACAACTGCCTGAACTGGCCAGCTTCGTACTTCCGGGAGGTCATCCCGTAGCCTCTTACTGTCACCTGGCACGGACGGTTTGCCGGCGGGCTGAAAGGCTGGTCATTAAATTGGCTGAGGAGAATACAATTGAGCCCCTGATCCTGGTGTACCTGAACCGCCTTTCTGACTATTTTTTTGTGCTTTCAAGATATCTTCTTAAAAAGCTCGGCGGCACGGAAACCGCGTGGAACGCTCGTTTGTGAGCCTTTTTGCAATTTTTTTTTCATTTTTCCTAACACGTTAAAAAAAAATTACTTTTGCAAAAAATTAAAATTAACTTAAAATGTATTGGACTTTAGAGTTGGCATCAAAATTAGAAGATGCACCATGGCCGGCTACCAAAGAGGAGCTCATCGAGTGGTGTATTCGGACAGGAGTTGCACCTGAAGTTACGGCAAACCTCAAAGAGATTGAGGATGAGGGCGAAGTTTACGATCGCATTGAAGATTTGTGGCCAGACTATCCCACAAAAGAAGACTTCTTCTTTAACGAGGATGAGTACTGAGCCGGTAAAAAAATGAAATAACAAAGCCGCCCGTTACAGGGCGGTTTTTTTATGCACCTTATTCTTTCAGCCTAAAGTCGTCAGACCACTGGAGAAAGATTTTACAGCGCAGGAAACTTTGTCATCAGTGGTCGGACGACTGCAAAGCTTTTCCCGCTATTACCTGAAAAAAGAAAAATTCACTTTGCCGTATTTGCGGTGTTCTTCAAAGTTAGGCTTCTGAGAAAAGTCGATGCTTCCGGGGTGTTCCACGATCAACAGGCCCCCGGCATTCAGCAACACATTTTCATAAACGATTGAGGGGATGCTTTCGATACCTTCCAGATCGTAAGGCGGATCGGCAAAAATGAGGTCGAATTTCAGGGGGGTGGTTTTTACAAACCGGAAAACATCCGCCCTGACGGCCTGTAGATCATCCATCCCGAAACCTTCGGATGCTTGCCCGACGAACCGGATGCACTGAAAGTTTTTGTCAACGGCAACAACGGGACGGCAGCCCCGGGAGAACAGCTCAAAAGCGATGGATCCTGTTCCGGTAAAAAGGTCAAGGGCAGCCTTGCCATTGAAATCAACCCTGTGCATCAGGATGTTA
Source organism: Bacteroidota bacterium (assembly GCA_024276895.1). Taxonomy (GTDB): domain Bacteria; phylum Bacteroidota; class Bacteroidia; order Bacteroidales; family F082; genus B6-G9. The sequence goes on along the minus strand of JAJRWG010000252.1, from coordinate 2,208 downwards.
AACAGTCCCTCTTTGGCAAGGTCGGTGGTAGGACGCACCGGCAGGCTTTTGGGGGGACGCAGCACCCTGCGGCTGTATTTTCCACCGATTATTCGCATGGCAGGCTGTTGAACAACACAAAATGTTCATGTGCTTTCACTTCATCCAGAACATAGGAATACAAAAAATTGTCGTTACGCTCAACGAAATCAATATGCCTGACGTAGCGGTAAACAATCTCGTAAAAGGCATCGCTTTTGTCAATTTTTCCCATCAGGTACAGCTTCACGGTTTCGGGGTTCAGTTCCATCTGTTCGATGGCCGAGAGCAGGAAATACATGAAATCCTCTTTGGTGTTGAAAGGAAAGCGGTTGTAAAAATGCAGTTTGTTTTCCCTGAAACAGACCAGTTCGAAACTGTCGTTTGACACATTGGCAAAAAGGGTATTGTCCTCACCCTTATTTTTCACCAGTATTGCCAGGCTCTCTACGAGGCTCGTTGATGCATGTTTCAGCATCAGGTTTGGCCAGGTGCTTTTGAGTTTTTCAATCAAAGCTGTTGGCAGGCTGTACACCACAACGGTGTCGGTGTGGCTCAGGCTGTCGAAAACAACACGGCTTCCCGTTTGTAAGGGGTGGTTGAATTCAAGGTACAGTGCTGCATTTTTTTCATCGAACAAGGGCCTGGGAATGAGTGTGCTCAGCTTGTTGCCAAAAGCCATGCAGACCTTTGAGAAGGGTAAGGAAAGCCAGGGCGTTTTGTTCAGCAACTCCTCAAACCGGTCACTGACTTCCTTTTTATCAGGGGTTTCAAAACTTTGGCTGTGCAGTCCGATGACCTTGTTTTTCCCCGGATCGTAAACGGCTGCCGTTAGTCCAGACTCGTCCAGAACAGCCGACAACACGTAGCTGCGGGTATTTTTTTCGTGAAACGATTTGTCGAGAAAACTGATATTTGAATACGCTTGATGTGGCATGGGCGTTGACTATTCCCAGTTGCCATCCGTTGAAGGTTCAGTCATTGATCCTACCTTTAAGCCCGGATATTTATCAATGTCTTCGCGCTTGGCAATAAGGTTGATGATCATTTGCTCGTCCATACCTTTCAGGTAGGCCGTATACGGAGCCTTCACTTCAAAAACGAACACCTGTACACCCCCTCTTTCGATGGTGTCGGCGTTTATTTCAAAAACTTCACCATCCGAAAACGGGATGAGACTCAGCTGGTCAGGCGAATAGCTTTTATTGGAAAAAAGTGAATCGGAAACCTTGATGTATCCAACGGTGTCGTTAATGGTTTTAGTAAAAGTGGTGTCTTCGGGATCGGGAATGATCTTGACAATGGGAATTTCGGCCACTTTCAAAAAGGCAACCAGCGAATCGAAATTGTCAGAGTAAGACCCGTTAATGCGTTTGTAAATAAGCTGGGAAGTACGAATGCCTTTAAGCTTATCGATCACTACCTTTTCCCTGGCCCGCTTTTCGTTGTTGAAACGAACAGGCTCCAAGATGCTTTGGTAAACAATGTACCCCAGAAAAACAATGACAACTAATAATACAATTTGAATGATTATTTTTTTCATGCTTAAAGATTTTACCGAGCAAATTTATTAATTTTTTGTTTTGATGGCTTGATTTTACATTTTATTATTCAGGACTCAGATTTATCGGCAGATCTCCCCGAAACCGGGAATGTCCTTCAAAAACCGGAAGCTGTGTTTTTGGTAATCCATCCGGCAGCAGTAGTGTGTCAGTCCGTTGCTGATGATCAGGTACTTTACATGCATGTGCAGGTTGTAGCGGGCAACCTGTTCAAAGGCCGCCTGACTGAGCTTGACCTCGGGGGCTTTGAATTCGAGCAGCACCAGGGGCAATCCGTTTCTGTTAAACACCACTGCGTCAAATCGTTTTTGAAGGCCGTGGACTTTCAGCCCTTTTTCGATGGCAATGAGAGACGGAGGGTAGTTTTTTTGGTTGACCAAGAACCAGATAAACTGTTGACGCACCCTTTCCTCCGGTTGCAGCACCACGTATTTTTTACGAAAGCTGTCGAACACTTCAGTCTTTCCGTCTTCGTTGATCCTTGTTTTCAGGGGATGTTCCGGTAGGTTTAATTGCTGCATCGTGGTTTTTTGACGGGGCTAAAATAAGGCTATTTCAAAATTTTTCAAGATGGAAAGATTTTGGTGTTTTACAAAGGTTTCAAAATATGGATACCTGAAGCGCGGGT
>JAJRWG010000021.1 GCA_024276895.1 Bacteroidota bacterium | reverse complement strand
TACCGTGTGGGGAGAACCCGGCGATACCGAAATTGAATTTCATGCAGTGGTACACAACACTACCGACAACGCGATAAATGTTAAAGTACGCAGAACTCAAATCGAAGTGATTGACGGCACCCAAAACCAGATTTACTGGGGAAGCCTTCTTCCTTTTACTTACGATGAAACACCGGAGCCCCTGTTGATTTTTGCAGGTAGTCAAAGCGATGACGGTGATTTTTTCGGACGTTATTCCCCAAATTCAAAAATAGGCACGTCAACCATTGAATACATGTTCTTTAACAAGGACAATGAAGAGCAGAATGTAAAGATAATTGTAAAATTCTGGGCTTCACCCGAGGGTATTGCAGACGAAGCCATGAAGGGCGGCAGCGTTTCAGATATTTATCCCAATCCCGCAACCGATGTTGTTAACATTGACTTCGACTTTACACCGGAAGTTGAATCTGCCAAAGTCAGAATTGTAAATCTGCTGGGTGCTGTTGTGAAGGAAGTCAGGGTTGAGCGTGATAAAAACAAACTGACTATGGATGTTTCGGAACTGGAAGCCGGCATTTATTTTTACACTGTGCTGATCAATGATGATATTTACAAAACGAAAAAACTGGTTATTCGGTAATATTTTGAAATTGAAAGAGACACCCGGTCGTTGAGGCCGGGTTTTTTTATGAAATAGTAGTTGGAAAAATGAAACATTCGGGTCTTTAACTTGCATTAATCTTGTATTTTTGCAAAAACTTCAGGAACAGAATCTGCATGGATTGAATAGTTTTAAGTACAAATTAAATCAAGAAATAATGAAAAAAGCACTACTCACATTTGCAAGCTTTTTGTTTGCAGTTTTATCAACGAATGCCCAGACACAGGACCTGTATCTTTCATGGGAGGGAGAAACCCTGGGTGACACCGTAATTGTTTGGGGAAGTCCTGACACAACAGAAATCATTTTAAAAGCACTGGTTTATAACAACACCAGTGAACGCATGAGGATTAAAGTCCGCAGGAGTTACATTGTGACTGTTGACAGCACCGGTGACTATATCTGCTGGGGAGCCTGTTATCCTGATTTTGTAAGTGAAACGGATACCGTAGGTGTTCCTCCGGGACTGAGCGTAGATGAGTTCTCCGCTCATTACAAGCCACAATCACAAATCGGAACGGCAGTCATCGAATACTTGTTTTTTAATGATGACAACGAAGACCAGAATGTAAAGATCGTCGTGAAGTACTGGGCATCGCCGCAAGGCATTGCCGATGATGCCATGCAAAACGGCAGCATTTCTGATGTTTACCCCAATCCTGCCACGCACACGGTAAGCATTAATTACGAACTGACACCGGAGGTTAACTCGGCAAAAGTTAAGATCATGAATTTACTCGGTGCGGTTGTCAAAGAACAAATCATTGACCGCAACGCCAACAAACTGACCCTTGACATTTCAGACCTGAACGGCGGCATCTATTTTTACACCGTACTGATCAACGGGAAAGTGTACAAAACCAGGAAACTGATTGTTCAGAAGTAGCCTTCAGGATAGACCACAAAAAATCCCGGCCAAAATCTGACCGGGATTTTTTACGTGAAACGAATAGCATCTGTCTTTTCTACAGGCCGAAAGCTGCTTTCACCTTGTCAACATAATCCAGTTTTTCCCAGGTAAACAGCTCTACCTCTACTTCTTTGTCTTCCAGGTAGTCCGATTTGAAATTCTTTTTCACCACCTTGTAATCACGGCCCATGTGACCGTAGGCTGCCGTTTCAAAGTAAATGGGATTGCGGAGTTTCAGACGCTGTTCGATGGCAGCAGGGCGCAGGTCGAACATTTCATCCACTTTAGCGGCGATTTCCGTATCGGTCATGCTTACTTTGGCAGTGTCATAAGTGTTCACAAAAATATTCATGGGTTTGGCCACACCGATGGCATAGGAAACCTGTACCAGCACTTCGTCGGCCACGCCTGCAGCCACAAGGTTTTTTGCAATGTGGCGCGAAGCGTAAGCAGCTGAACGGTCAACCTTCGAGGGGTCTTTCCCCGAAAAAGCGCCGCCGCCGTGTGCGCCTTTGCCGCCGTAAGTATCCACAATGATCTTTCTTCCGGTAAGTCCCGTGTCACCGTGGGGCCCGCCGATGACAAATTTACCCGTTGGGTTTACGTGATACGTAATCCCGTCGTTGAACAAAGCCTTCAAATTTTCAGGCAGTTTATTTAAAATACGCGGGATGAGGATAGAAATCACGTCGTTTTTGATGGTTTCCTGCATTTCTTTTTCGCCGGCGAAATCGTCGTGTTGAGTCGAAACAACAATGGTGTCGATGCGGACGGGCTTGTTGTTGTCGTCGTACTCCACCGTTACCTGCGATTTGGAGTCGGGCCGCAGGTAAAGCATCTGCTTGCCTTCTTTCCTGATCTTTGCCAGTTCGTAAACCAGTAAATGGGAAAGTTCCAGTGGCAAAGGCATGAAATTATCCGTTTCGCGGCAGGCATAGCCAAACATCATTCCCTGGTCGCCGGCACCCTGCTGGTCGATGTCGTTACGGTCAACGCCCTGACGGATGTCAGAAGATTGCTCGTGGATGGCCGATAACACTCCGCAGGAACTGCCTTCAAACATGTACTCACCTTTGATGTAACCGATTTGATTGATGACATCGCGGGTAACCGCCTGCACATCGACGTAAGTACCCGAGTGCACCTCGCCGGCTACCACTACCTGACCAGTGGTCACCAGTGTTTCAACCGCAACTTTCGAATCTTTATCGTAAGCCAGAAAATAATCCAGCATGGCATCGGAAATCTGATCGGCAACTTTATCGGGATGACCTTCCGAAACAGACTCCGATGTAAATAAATAGGACATAGTAAGATTAAATTTAATGTTTAACGATTTTGTTTTCCCGGGAAAAAGTTGATTGGCAGGCTAAAATTGTTTTAGCATTTTTTTTGGTGGTTGCAAGCAATCAAATCCTTCCACTGCTACCGTTTTGTAACGGTGGCTGCAAAAGTAAATATTTTTGCGAATTATTCCCGGCTTCCAAAAAAAATATAAAATCTGGTTCTTTCTTATTTGTGATACTACCCAAAATTGGGCTATAAAAGAATAAATAACCTGTGACTACTTGGCAAACGAACTCTTTGATTTATGTGGGCAGGTTCCTAAACTATTTTATCACTTTTCAGCAGATTATGTCTCGCACACAATAATTGTATATTTTCTGACTTCAAAGAAGTTCCTCCTTTCGAGAAAGGTAAAATATGATCAAAATGTAAATTATCTGTACTTCCACACTGAACACATCTTCCCTTATCTCTTTTCCAAACTTCAATTTTAACAGAGGTTGGGATCATTCTATTGTGGTCTAAATCTTTTAATACTCCCTTTCGTTTTTCCTGTTGGCCAATGGTAAAGTCAGTAACAACAAGTTTAAATTTAAATACTTTACGTCCATTTGATTGCTCGGTCCAACTATCTTGTAATTCAAATACTCCATTATATACCCAAATTCCTGGTTTTATTTTTTCGTAGACCTTTACTAATTCCGAAGGTTGAAAGCCATTTTTATAATTTTTTGCTGAAGCTTCAAACTTTCCATTTTGTGTAAGTGTTCCTTTTGGAGTTGTTCTTGGTTGGTCTACGATTTTTGGATCTATCGACACATTTCTTGGTACATCATGTCCTTCATAAATCAAGACTTTGCCATTTTCCTCTACTCTATCCGCATAAGGAGCATTTTTTCGTAAAGACATTGAATAACACTTTCACCTCGATTAACTTGAAAATTCATACCTCTTTGCAAACTGTATCCTTCTTCTAAACACATTTCATTATATGAAACTATGTCACCAGGGTTTATCATAACTCTCTTATTTGAATTGCGTACAACAAATGACTAAGGCGGAGAAACCTTCTCGAAATATCACTGCACGGTCAGTCGCCTGAACACCTCTTCCATTTTCAGTTCTTCCTGTATCATCGAAAGCACATTGTAATTGTTGGCCACGGCAAATTTGAAAATATCCTCGCGGATGTCCTTGTTTTCCGCAGCTTCAATCAGCCACTGGTTTTCCTCAACCAAATTCACCTTATTAATAAAGGGAAGTTGCGTCAAGACTTTGGCTTCGATCTTTTCCTTGAATTCAACCCTGAAGCGCAGTTTCCTTTCCCCTAATTTCCCCAGCTTGCCGGTTGCTTCGTCGGCCACTACCCGGCCCTTGTCGATGATGACCACCCTTCCGCAAACAGCCTCAACTTCCTGCATGATGTGTGTGGAAAGGATGATGGTTTTTTCCTTTCCCAGATCGGTGATGATCTGCCGGATTCCCACAAGTTGGTTGGGATCGAGGCCGGAGGTGGGCTCGTCAAGGATCAGGATTTCCGGGTCATGTACCAGCGCCTGCGCCAGCCCTACCCGCTGACGGTAACCTTTGGAAAGGGCACCGATTTTCTTTTTGTACTCGGGCAGCAAGCCGGTCAGTTCCACCACACGGTCAACGGCTTCTTTCCTGTTTCGTTTCCCGCCGTAAACAGCCAGCACGAAATCCAGGTACTCTTTCACGTACATTTCCGTGTAAAGGGGGTTGTTCTCGGGAAGGTAACCGATCAGTTGCCGGATGGCCAGCGAATCTTCCTGAACGTCCAGCCCGTTGATGAGTGCGGTGCCCGAACCTGGTGGCAAAAAAGAAGTCAGGATTTTCATCAGCGTGGATTTGCCGGCACCGTTTGGCCCCAGCAAGCCGACAACCTCGCCCTTGCCAATGCTTAAACTGACATCGTCAAGGGCCTTTTGACTGCCGTAATATTTGCTGATGTTTTTTACTTCGATGGTGGTCATAACAACCGTTTTCAGGAGCTGCAAAGGTATGAAAAAGGAAGGGACTGTTTCAGCGCAATCAGGATGCGGTTCAAAGAACTTTTCCTAAGTTCGGAACTTTGGAATAGTTTTGGCCACCGGTACAAACCCGAAAATCCGTGCAGGCTGCGCCGAAACACCGGAGAAAGCCCGGCCAAAAAGTATTTAACAAATAATTGTTGGCATTTTTGGTTTAATTAAAAAAATGTTTCTACTTTTGCACCCCAATTTTCAGGCAGTTGGGACATTTGACTTAAGAAACAAATAATTAGATGAATACATTAAGTTACAAAACGATCAGCGCCAACAAAAACACCGTTCAGAAGGAATGGGTTTTGATTGATGCTGATAACGAAGTGCTGGGCCGTATGGCTTCCAAAGCAGCTAATCTGCTCCGCGGCAAACACAAACCGAACTTCACACCCCATGTGGACTGTGGCGACAACGTGGTGATTATCAACGCCGACAAGATCAGGCTGACAGGAAACAAATGGGATGCCAAGGAATACATCCGCCACACAGGTTATCCGGGTGGGCAGCGCACCAAAACAGCCCGCCAACTGATGGAGAAGAAACCCACCGCCATGGTGGAAAAAGCCATTAAAGGCATGCTCCCGAAGAATAAACTGGGCAGCGCGTTGTTTCGTAACCTCTATGTTTATGCCGGCAGCGAACACGACCAGCAGGCGCAAAAACCCAAAAAAATCAATTTAAAATCAATCAGATAATTAAGCGATGGAAGTTGTAAACACAATCGGAAGAAGAAAAAAAGCAATTGCAAGGATCTACCTGAAAGAAGGCACCGGAAAAATTACCGTTAACAAACGCGATTACAAAACATTTTTCCCCACAGCCATCCTGCACTACGTTGTTGAACAACCCCTTCAGCTTACCGACAATCTGGGTAAATTCGACATCAAAGCCAACCTCGACGGCGGCGGCGTCACCGGGCAGGCCGAAGCCTTGCGCCTTGCCATTGCACGCGCCCTGATCACCATTGATCCCGAATTACGCCCGGTTCTGAAAGAAAAAGGATTACTGAAAAGGGATCCGAGAATGGTTGAAAGGAAAAAACCCGGTCAACCCAAAGCACGCAAGAAGTTCCAGTTTAGCAAGCGCTAATCGTTTCATAAACACCGGAATGAGTTTAGTATCCAAATTGCCGAAACTTCTTTTTAGAACTATTCGGTGATTGACACAGAGAATGTAAACAATTTAAACAAAAAAAGATGACAAAAGTAAGTTTTGACGCTTTGCTTGAAGCCGGTGTGCATTTCGGACACCTCAAGCGCAAATGGCATCCCAACATGGCTCCTTATATTTTTATGGAGCGGAACGGGATCCACATTATTGACCTTTACAAAACAGTTGCCAAACTGGAAGAAGCACAAAAAGCCCTGAAACAAATGGCCATGTCGGGCCGCAGGATCCTTTTCGTTGCGACCAAAAAGCAGGCGAAAGAGATCGTTTCCGAGCTGGTAAAAAAAGTCAACATGCCTTACGTTACCGAGCGCTGGCCCGGCGGCATGCTCACCAATTTTGCCACCATCCGCAAGGCCGTACGAAAAATGTCGAACATCGACAAAATGGCCAACACCGACTCATACAAAGCTTTGTCCAAAAGAGAGCGCTTGCAGATCAGCCGCGAACGTGAGAAACTGGAGAAAAACCTGGGCAGCATCGCCGACATGAGCCGTCTGCCCGCCGCTTTGTTTGTGGTGGACATCAACAAAGAAAAAATTGCAGTGGCCGAAGCCCGCAAACTGAACATCCCCATTTTCGGGATGGTGGATACCAACTCCGACCCAACGCTGGTTGATTTTGCCATTCCGGCCAATGATGATGCCTCCAAGTCAATCGCCATCATCGTGAACGCTGCCGTCATGGCCATCGCCGAAGGATTGAACGAGCGCAAAGCGGCCAGGGACAAGCAACAGGCGGAAGAGCAGAAAAAAGAAGTTCAGGAAATCGACATCAAATCGAAATCCGAAAACCTTGCTGCCGCAGAGGAGGAAGCTGACAAGCAGGCCGAAAAAGCCGATAAGCCCGAAGCTGCTGTCAAAAAGAAAGCCGAAAGCGACGCAAAAGCAAAAAGGCCCAGAAAAAGAATTACTAAAAAATAATTAACAACAGTTAAAAGGAAGAACGTAAAATGAAGATTACAGCCCAACAAGTAAACGAACTGAGAAAGCTGACCGGCGCCGGCATGATGGATTGCAAAAAGGCATTGGTGGAAACTGATGGCGATATGGAAAAAGCCATTGACGTGCTGAGGAAAAAAGGACAGAAAGTTGCTGCTAAACGTGCCGATCGCGAAGCAGCCGAAGGCGTTGTACTGGCCAAAGTCAGCGATGATAAAACTTTTGCCGCTGCAATTATGATCAATTGCGAAACCGACTTTGTTGCAAAGAATGCCGATTTCATTGCTTATGTGCAGTCGGTCTTAGACCTGGCTGTCGCCAACAGGGCAAAAGATGCCGATACGTTGAAATCACTTCAACTGGACGGTTATTCCGTTGAGGAGACCATAACCAGCCAAACCGGTGTGATTGGTGAGAAAATTCAATTGGGCCGCTACGCTGTTGTTGAAGCTGCCCGGACTTTTGCATACATCCACCCGGGCAACCGCATTGCAAGCATTGCCGGATTCAACAAAGCAGACGACAGTTTTAATCAGGCCGGAAAAGACGTGGTGATGCAAATTGCTGCCATGGCACCCATCGCCTTAAATAAAGAAGATGTTTCCGAAGAAACCATCGCCCGCGAAATCGAAATCGGAAAAGATCAGGCCCGCCAGGAAGGTAAACCCGAGGCCATGCTTGAGAAAATTGCCATGGGCAAGCTGAATAAATTCTTTAAGGAAAACACCCTGCTCAACCAGGCTTTTATTAAAGACGGTAAGCAAAGTGTAAGCCAGTACCTGCAAAGTGTTGACAAGGAACTGACTGTAACGGCTTTCCATCGCCTCGCACTGGCCTGACAACCAGGCAGAAATTAATAAAGGGAAGTGGTCGCTATAAATTTACAGCTACCACTTCTTTTATTTGGGGGAGTGCCCTTTTGAGTGTTGCTTCCACACCATTCTTAAGTGTCATGGTGCTGAAGGCACACGATCCGCAGGCTCCTGTCAACTCAACATTTACCGTGTTGTCGTCAGTGATCTCCACAAAATTGATGTCGCCGCCATCCTGCTGCAGGTAGGGGCGCAATTGTTCCAACACGTTTTGAACTTTCTCGTTGAGTTCCTCTCTGGTCAATTCTTCCATTTTGTTTTGTTTTGGTTTAATTTATCATTAAAGCATTGCCACTCGTTTCCTTACATTGCTTGCAATGTCGAGGAATGCCTGGCTGACCGGCGAATCGTCGTCCAGCGAAACGGGAGTTCCGTCGTCGCCGGCTTCCCTGATCTTTTCCACAATGGGTATCCGCCCAAGGATCGGGATGTCCAGTTCTTCGGCCAGTTCATCGGTTGCACCCTGTCCGAAGATGTAATATTTTTTTTCGGGCATATCTTGTGGCGTAAAGTAAGCCATGTTCTCCACGATTCCCAGCAAAGGGATTTGCAGTTTGTCCTGCCGGTACATCATGGCAGCGCGGCGCACGTCGGCGGTGGCCACTTTTTGGGGTGTGGTCACCAGCACAGTCCCGCGGATGTTGTACGATTGCGCAAGGGTCAGTTGAATATCGCCCGTGCCGGGAGGCATGTCGATGACTAGATAATCAAGGTTGCCCCATTCCGAATCCGTCATCAATTGATTGAAGGCGTTGTTGATCATCGAACCGCGCCACATAAGGGCCTGGTCAGGCTGGACAAAAAAGCCCAGCGACAGGATTTTGATACCGTAGTTTTCCAGCGGAACCATCACCGATTTACCTTCCCTGTCCATAACACCGGGACGTTCGCCTTCAACGCCAAACATGATGGGTACCGAAGGCCCCATGATGTCAGCGTCAAGAATGCCCACGCTGTTCCCCGATTTCTTAAGGGCAACGGCAAGATTGGCCGCAACAGTGGATTTGCCCACGCCGACTTTTCCCGAAATAACGGCGACAATATTTTTCACGCCTGCCAACGGACCCCGCCCCTTGTCGGCTTCCGATACGGGTTTCACATCAACATTGACTTCCTCGCCTAATTTCTCTTTCAGTTTTTTTCCAACTGCATTGTAAATGATGCCTACGGAAGGATCGTCCAGTTTGGGAAAAACGATGGTCACTTTTACGTCGTTGCCTTTGATTTCAATGTCATCAACCATATCTAAATTGACAATGTTGTCCTGCCGGGCAAAAAAGATGACCTCTTTCAGGGCATCGGTTACATCATGTTTTGTAATGAACATAATTTATCTATTCTTATTTAGATTAAGTATTAATAGTATGTTTTTCAAAAAGTGCAAAGCTACATATATTTTTATTTGAACCTTTGTTTTTACGGCATTAAACGGGAAAAGTGTTTAAGGCCCGGTGAAAATTGCGTATCTTGTAGCACCCTTTGGGCAATGCATCTTCAATGAAACGAAAACAGGGAAAATACATCCTGACGGCCTTGTTGCTTTGTTTGCTTCCGGTTTTGCTGCCGGCACAGGAAGTATTCATCATCCACGGAAAGGTGTCAGATCAGGAAACGAAGCTACCCGTCAGGGGAGTAAACATCCGGGTACAGAACAGCTACACCGGAACATCCACCGACGACAGGGGAATGTTTGAACTGCGTGTGAGCAAACTTCCGGCAGTACTGCTTGCAACACACATCGCCTATTTCGGAAAACCCTTCATCGTCACGCAGAAACTGGCAGACTCAGTTTTTATTTTCCTGAGCCCGAAAGCCGTCGAACTGGATGAGGCAGAAATCACTGCAGGGAAATACAAAATTTTCACCGGCAAGCACATGGAGGTGATTGACTACAGTTTTATGGACACATCCCTCCTGATCCTGGCTTACGATTTCAACAAAAACCGGCACGAACTGATCTTAACCGACACACACTTTGACACGCTCGGCATCAAAGACGTTTCCTACCTGAAAAAACCCGGACAGCTATTTAAAGACTGCATGGGTAACTGTCAACTGCTGACATGGGATTCTGCTTACCAGGTTTACTTTACAAACGGCTCAATCAAGCTAATCTATCCGACTTACTGGGAAAAGTTTTACAGCCTCCTTGCCAATTGCCTGTTCGAAACACAAACCCACTTGGCGTTTAAAGAAAATAGCCGTAAACAAAAAAAAGCGGATTACGCAGCCTTAACGCTGTCTGATTTATCAAATCCGCGTGATTTGACCGGGAAAGACGAATGGCAGCACCAGTTTTTTCTGGTGGACAAAACCACCCATAAAAAAACCATACTGGATGCGGTGAGCGAATGGGAGAAGAAGAGGGACGCCTATGATCATGCAATGTTTATTTTTACGGATAATGAACTTACCCACAGAAGCTTTGGTGACATCCTCCGATTCGCGGAAATAGCCTATTTCAGACCGGCTTTTCAAACGCTGAAACTGCTGAACGACACGATTTACTATTTCAACCACCTGAGATCACGCATAGATGTTTATGCCGACAACCTTGTTTTGATTGACAGCATTACAATTGATTACCACAACCGCAAAAACTGGAAAGAGATTATCATTACTGACAAAATAAAAAACAAGGCCTACACCGTTTTCAGCGCAGGCGCAAAATTTGTACTTGCCGAGATCAATTTACACGACGGAACAGTCAGGGAGATTACCAGAATCGACAAATTGTTTCCCACAAAAATCCGGGTCAACGACGGTTACCTGTATTTTCTGTACAACGACCTGCACAATGCATGGGGAACAAGGCAACTGTTTCAGGGGGAGCTGGTAAACAACTAGTTTATCTGAAATTTTTTCAAGAAGCGGTTTTCGGGCTGTTCACTCATTGCCCGGGTTTCCAGAAGCGCTCTTTAAAATTCACGATCCGGTCATCTTCCACTATGAGGCCTTCGCTTTCCAGCAGTTGTTTCATTAGCTCTGTTCCGCCAAAATGACGTTTTCCGGTGAGCAGCCCGTTTCGATTGACAACGCGGTGGGCAGGGAGACTTTCGGGAAAGTTTTTGGTGCTGTTCAATGCCCAGCCCACCATGCGCGCCGAACCCCTGCTGCCCAAATATTCGGCAATGGCACCGTAAGAAGTTACCCTGCCAAAGGGTATCCGGCGCACAACTTCGTAAACTTTCCGGAAAAAACCGGGATCGTTTTGCATTTTCAGCTCTTGTAATTTTTCCGTTTTCACACCCTGAATTTCAGGTACTTTATTTTCGTCCCGTTGGCCAGCCACTTTTGTTCGTAAAAGGTCTGTATCTGTGTCAGTTCGTTATCGAATCCTTCACCGTAAACGTCGTAGGTGGCATACAGCAGCTCGTGACCGCCTTCTTTGATCACATCGAGGGTGTACTCAAAGAAAATGATGTTGTCGGTTTTCAAATGGATGATGCCTCCCGGCTTGAGGAAAGTTTTGTAACGTTCCAGAAATTCGGGTGAAGTCAGTCTTTTTTTGGTGTCCGATTTCCGCATGCGCGGGTCCGGAAAAGTGATCCAGATTTCCGACACTTCGTCTTTGCCAAAACAAAAAGGAACCAGGTTGATGCGCAGGCGGATAAAGGCAACATTCTTTAGCTGCTGATCCCGGGCGGTTTTCAGTCCGCGCCACAAACGCGCCCCTTTGATGTCGATACCGATGAAATTCTTTCCGGGATAGCGCAGGGCAAGACCGGTGGTGTACTCCCCTTTGCCGCAGCCCAGTTCCAAAACCAGGTCGTTGTTGTTCTTAAAAAAATCCGGTACCCACTTCCCTTTCAGGTCAAAGCCCCGGATCAATTCCTCGTACTGTAACTGGAACAAGTTGCCGAAGGTTTTGTTCTCGGCAAAATGCACCATCTTTTTCTTTCTTCCCACTGCTAAAGTTTACCGGAAATTACTTTCTCAACAACCAGGCCTCGGCATTTTCTTCCTGACGGATGGCCATCAACTGCTGCCTGGCATCTGATTTTTTGGAGAAGCCTGCATAAGCCACGCGGTACATGCCATTCTTGTTTGTGTCGGCAACCGTTGCCGGATAGCCCATTTTTGTAAGCCGGGCAACCAGCTTTCGGGCATTTTCTTCTTTTGAAAAAGAGCCTGCAATAACGAAATATTGCTTTGCTGTAGGCCGGATATCTTTCCTGCTTTTGTCAATATCGGGGACGGTAGTTGCCTTGACTGCGGGAAGCTCTCCGGGTGAATCAACTTCAGGCTTAGAAACCGGTTGTGGTTCCTCAGCCGGCTGTGCTTTTCCGGGGCTTACAACTGCTTTGTTTTCTGCCATTTCGACAGCCTTATTTTTCGTCACCTCTGTTTTTTCTGCTTTTTTAACTTCCCGGTTTTCAGCTTTCTTATCGGTTGCAACCGGCACTTCAGCAAAGGTTTCGGTTTTTACTTTTTCTGATCCGGTTGCCGCACTGTTATCTTCAGTCACGAAAGAAGGAAACAAACCAAGCAGCGAAAACCTGTCGGACTGGCGGGGCAGAAAAATGGCAGAGATCAACACGACCAGCAACAGCATAGCGGTGATGGCAAGCGGAAAGCGATAAAGTGGCTTTTTCGTTCCCGAAGGATCTTCCTCCCGACTACCGCGCGCTTTTCTATCCTCCCGTTTCGCAGATTTAACAGGCGACAGCACCAATCCTTTAATACGTTCTTCATCAGAAGTTCGTTTGACGGCAGGCGACACCAGGCTGCTCAGGCCGAATGAATCGGGATTGTAGTTGACGTGAAGGTCCTGCTCAAAAACAATATTGTGTTCTTCGTCAAACGAAAGCGTACCGATTTTGTCAAACGCCACTGTCCGTCCGGCTTCCAGTTCGCTGCGGCACCAGTCCACAAACTGCTCCACCGCTACCCTTGCCTCTTTGAAGCTCACCGCTTCGTGCCGTGCAATGTGTTTGATTAGCAAACCGTCGTTGAGGGTCAATTGCACATTAAAGAGGATTTCGCGATAGGGCGGGCTGAACCGGTGTGCAAAACGGTTCAGTCGTGCCGGCTTGTCGTTCGTGATGAAAGCACCCAAACCCGGCAGCACCACACATTCGTAATCGAAGAGCAGCTCGCTGATTTTTGAGGCAATATTCATTTTTTACACATTCATTTTCCGAAAGTGCTAAAGTAGGTATTCAACCGCTTGCTGTCAAGTACTGTTGGTAAGTTTTAATAAGTCATCGGGGGTGTCAATGGAAACGGCTTCCAGGCTGGTCAGCTCCACCCTGATCTGAAATCCGTTTTCGAGCCACCTCAACTGCTCCAGTTTCTCGGTCAGTTCCAGCGCCGAAGGACTGAGGCCTACAATTTTTTCCAGTACATCGAAACGGTAGCCGTAAATGCCGATGTGCTTGTAAAAGCGGTGGTGTCCGGGCCACTTTTCCTTCGGCAGTTCACGTACAAAAGGAATGGCCTGCCGGCTGAAAAACAAGGCATTTTTCTCCAGGTCGAAAACCACCTTCACCACGTTGGGGTCGAATAATTCTTCCTGCATGCCGGTTTCTTTTGCCAGGGTAGCGATTTGCACTTCCCTGTTTTCGAACTGTTTTGCCAGCCGATCGATTTGGGCAGGACTGATGTAAGGCTCGTCGCCCTGAATATTGACCACGGCATCGAAGGCCTCCCCGGCCTGCTGTGCCGCCTCCAGGCATCGTGAAGTGCCATTTGGATGCGTTGCCGATGTCATGGCCACCTGCCCGCCGAAGTCCTGCACATGCTTAAAGATCCGCTCATCATCGGTAGCAACAACCACCCGTGTAAGCAGCGTGGATTTGGAAGCTTGTTCGTACACCCTCCGGATCATGCTCTTGCCGTCAATCATGACCAGCGGCTTGCCCGGAAAACGGGAAGAGGCATAACGCGCCGGTATGATTCCGATGATGTTCATTGTTTGGGGACCTTGAAAGAGCTTTGTTTTTTGAATATTTCCTGATGAAATTGACTGACAGTTCCGGCCAGCTAAAAAAGCCCGTGAATTTCCGCATTCACTTTTTCGATGACGATGCTCAGGTCTTCGGGTTTGTTAAAGTTCATGTTGTCCACATCAACGATGAGCATTTTCCCCAGCTTGTAACCCGAAATCCAGTTCTCGTACCTTTCGTTCAGCAGCTTCAGGTAATCGAGCCGGATGGATTCTTCATATTCCCTGCCCCTGCTTTGAATCTGTTCAACCAGTGTCGAAACCGATGCCCTCAGGTAGATCAGCAGATCGGGAGGCTGAATGAAGGAACTCATCAACTCGAACAGGGAAACGTAATTTTCGAAATCACGTGTTGACATCAGGTTCATGGAGTGCAGGTTGGGCGCAAAAATGTAAGCATCCTCGTAAATGGTCCTGTCCTGAATGATGTTTTGCCCGCTCTTTCTGATTTCCACGACCTGTCTGAAACGGGAATTCAAAAAATAAATCTGCAAATTAAACGACCAGCGCTGCATGTCCTCGTAAAAGCTATGCAGATACGGATTGTTGTCCACATCTTCAAAATGGGGTTTCCATCCCAGGTGTCTGGCCATCAGCCTGGTCAGTGTCGTTTTTCCCGAACCGATATTTCCTGCTATTGCTACGTGCATGGGTTATTTTTTTGACGAATTTAAAAAAATCTGTTCACTCTGGCTTGTTTCTGGCTGTTTTTTACAACGACTCAAATCAGCCCTAGAATCTCATCCACATATTTCCGGTCGTTCGAAAGACGTGGCACTTTGTTTTGCCCCCCCAGTTTGTTGTTGATTTTCATCCATTTATAGAAAGTCCCCTCGGGCACTTGTACGATGGTTGGCTCCCCCAGCACCAGGCTATGGTATCGCTTGGCCTCGTAATCGGAGTTGAGTGATTTCAGTGCGTTATCCAATGCCATAGAAAAGAAATCGGCATCTTCGGGTGGCCGGATGAATTCAATCAGCCACTGGTGATTTATCCCCTCTTTTTTCATCAATGGTGCTGCCGTGTACTCGTTAATTACCGCGCCCGTTTTGGAACAAGCCACGTCAATGGCCTTTTCGGCATTGTCGATGATGAGTTCCTCCCCTACCGTGTTGATGTAACTCTTCGTCCTGCCCGTGATGAGTATCCTGTAAGGATCGGTACTCGTGAAGGTGATGGTATCGCCGATCAGGTAGCGCCAAAGTCCGGCGTTGGTCGTAATCACAAGGGCATAATTTTTACCCACTTCCACCTCGTGAAGCTGCAGGGTCTTCGGGTGTTCGGCACGGAGTTGGTCCATGGGGATGAATTCGTAATAAATCCCGTAGTCAAGCATCAGCAACAAATCGTGTTTGCCTTTTTGTCCCTGAATGCCAAAAAAACCTTCCGAAGCATTGTAGGTGTCGAAATAAACCATTTTGTCCGAAGAGATGATTTCCCTGTATTGCTCACGGTACGGGTTGAAGTTTACCCCGCCGTGAAAAAACACCTCCAGGTTGGGCCATACTTCCATCAGGTCGGTTTTGCCTGCTTTTTTCAGGATTTTTTTCAGCAATACCAGCATCCACGATGGGACACCCGAAATGCTGGTTACGTTGTGGTCGAGGGTTGATTCGGCCATCAGTTCCAGCTTGTTTTCCCATTCGTCCATCAGGGCAATGCTTAGCGAAGGGGTGCGTTTAAACTGTGCCCAGTAAGGGAGGTTACGCATGAGGATGGCCGACAGGTCGCCCTCGTAATACGAAGTGTTACTGACCTCCTGCACAACGCCGCTACCACCCATCACCAGGCTTCTCCCATCAAAAAAACCGGACTCGGGATAGAGGCTGAAGTAAATAGAAAGCATATCTTTTCCGGCCTTGTAATGGCATTCTTCGATGGCCGACTCGCTAACGGGAATGAACTTGCTTCTGCCGGCAGTGGTTCCCGACGACTTGGCAAACCACTTCACCTCCTCAGGCCACAGCAGATTTTGCTCGCCGGCCCGCAAACGGTCGATCATGGGTTTCAGATCATCATAAGTGTTAACCGGCACCCGCTCGGCAAAGGTTTTGGCATTGTCAATACTTTTGTAATGGTATTTCCGGCCCCATTCCGTGTCCTTTGCTGTTGTAATCAGCCTTTTAAACCATTCGGACTGTACTTCATGCGGGTATTTCATAAAAAGCTCAATCTGATGGATTCGCTTTTTAATCATCCAGTTTAATACGGAATTGATGAGGGTCATCGGTTGTTTTCTGTCAAAAATTGAGCTACCAAAAATAATCATTTCTTTCAGGTAATAATCAAGGATGTTGATGGCCATCCGAAATAAACCGCACTGAAGTTTTATCTTTACCCCATGATTTGTTTTCCCAATGCGAAAATCAACCTGGGGGTTCAGATTTCAGGATTAAGGGCGGACGGTTTACACACCATCGAAACCCTCCTGTATCCGGTTCCCATGCATGATGCGCTGGAGTTTCTGCCGGCACGCACTTTTCAAATGAAAATCACAGGATTAAAGGTTCACGGCACCATTAAGGAAAACCTTGTTTACCGGGGATGGGAGCTCTTGCACGATCAGTACGGAATACCTCCTGTCGGGGTGCACCTTCACAAAACCATTCCAGTGCAGTCGGGACTGGGTGGCGGCTCTTCCGATGCCGCGTTTTTCCTCCGTGCGGCTAACGATTTTTTTAATATTGGGATAGACTGCACGGAAATGAAAAAGCTGGCAGCCAAACTGGGAAGCGATTGTCCGTTCTTCATCGGGAACAAGGCGGCTATTGCGAGGGGGGCCGGAGAAATCCTCAGCCCTGCCAAGCTGTCACTGAAAGGTTTTCACCTGCTGCTTCTGATGCCTGCATCGGGCATTTCCACTCGTGAGGCCTACAGCCTTGTCCGTCCCGCAAAACCCAGACTGCCTCTGGCGGAAATCATTTCCAGGCCGGTTGAACAGTGGAAAGAATATTTAAAAAATGATTTTGAAAAACCCTTGTTTGAAAAGTATCCTGAAATCGGAGAACTTAAAAACAGGCTGTACGGCCAGGGTGCGGTTTACGCTTCCATGACCGGCAGTGGCACAGCGGTTTTCGGACTGTTCAAAAAAGCACCGGACTTGAAAAACTTCGGGTCAATTCATTACTTTTGGCAAGGGAAGTTGAGTGGTGATTTATAAGTCGTCAGACCACTGAAGGATATTTTTTCAATGAAATGAAGAGAAAACGAACTATAGTGGTCAGACGACTGGAGACTGACGACTGAAAACCACCAATTGACAGACTTTTAGACAATTCAATCATAAAAACAAAAGCATGAACAAAATCACTTTAATCACCGGGGCGACGGCTGGTATCGGAAAAGCCTGCGCCTTTCGTTTTGCAAAAAAAGGACACGATCTGATCCTCACCGGACGTAGGGAAGCACGCTTGCAGGAACTATCAGCACAACTGAATGAAAAGTATGGCATCAAGGTGTTGATACTGGCATTTGACATCCGCGACCGCAAGGCTACAACAGAGGTCATTGCCGGGCTGCCCGACGAATGGAAAAACATCCGCATTCTCATCAACAACGCCGGGCTGGCCTCGGGGCTGAACACGGTTCAGGAAGGCGATATCGACGACTGGGAACGCATGATCGACACCAACATAAAAGGACTGCTTTACATGACACGGGCTGTTTTGCCACGAATGGTCGCCAACAAAAAAGGCCATGTGATCAACATCGGCTCCATCGCAGGCAAGGAAGTTTATCCCAATGGCAACGTTTACTGTGCCACAAAGTTCGCCGTGGATGCCCTGACCAAAGGCATGCGCATCGACACGGTTCAGCACGGTATCAAGGTCACCCAGATTGCCCCGGGAGCGGTGGAAACCGAGTTCTCGATGGTGCGCTTCCACGGCGATGCCCAAAGGGCCAAAACGGTTTACGAAGGCTACGAACCGCTTCGCTCCGAAGACGTGGCCGAAGTTGTTTTTTTCGCCACCAGCCTTCCCCGGCACGTCAAC
The DNA here is from genome assembly GCA_024276895.1 of Bacteroidota bacterium. Taxonomy (GTDB): domain Bacteria; phylum Bacteroidota; class Bacteroidia; order Bacteroidales; family F082; genus B6-G9. The sequence goes on along the minus strand of JAJRWG010000021.1, from coordinate 9,543 downwards.
ATCAACGACCTGGTGCTGATGCCAAGCCGTCAGGCCAGCGCGATGATCATGCACAAAGATTAGTCAGCACCCTGCAACCGATGGCGTATCTTTTTATGTCCTACCTTTGTGCACCTTGAAAAAAATCGCTTATGGAAGTCCAAAGGATTTTTGATTTATTAGACCAATACGAAAAAAAATACCGTCCCAAAGACGATGTACTGGCCGGAAAGGAGAACGGCGAGTGGGTCAGATACGACATTAAAACATACCGCCAAATGGCCAACGACATCAGTTACGGGCTGATGCAACTCGGGGTGATGAAGGGTGACAAAATTGCGACCATTTCAAACAACCGGCCGGAATGGAATTTCCTGGACATGGGCATCGCCCAGACCGGCGCCGTTCACGTTCCCATTTATCCCACCATCAGCGAGGAGGACTATCGTTACATTCTGAACCACGCGGAAGTCAGGTTTTTGTTTGTGGCCGGAAAAGAATTGCTGCGGAAGATCGAACACCTTCTGCCCGAAATCAAAAACATTGAAGACATTTACACTTTCAGGCAAAGTGAAGGCTACAAGCAACTGAGCGATTTGATTGCGCTGGGGAAAGCCCATCCCTCCTCCGAAAAACTGGAAAAAGCAAAATCAGCCATTAGCAAAGACGATGTTGTTACGCTGATCTACACCTCGGGCACCACCGGTTTTCCAAAAGGGGTGATGCTTTCGCACGACAATTTACTGAGCAACGTCAAGGCCACTTATTTCATTTTTCCCGTTGATGAAACTTCACGCGGACTGAGCTACCTGCCACTGTGCCACGTATACGAACGTATGGTCAACTACGTGCTGCAGTACAAGGGTGTTTCCATTTACTACGCCGAAAATATGGGGACGATCGTGGACAACATCCAGGAAATCAAACCGCACATCATGACAACGGTTCCACGTTTGCTGGAAAAGGTTTTCGACAAGATCATGGCCAAGGGCCGCAAGCTGAGCGGCCTGCAGAAACAAATCTTTTTCTGGGCCGTGAACCTCGGCCTGCGTTTTGAATTCGACCGTCCCGACAGGGTGTTGTACAACGCGCAACTCTGGCTGGCCAGCAAACTGGTTTTTAAAAAATGGCGCGAAGCTTTCGGTGGTGAAATGCGGGTCATTGTCTCTGGAGGGGCTGCCCTGCAACCCCGGTTGGCGGCCATCTACAACGCGGCGGGAATACCCGTCCTTGAAGGCTACGGGATGACCGAATCCTCTCCCGTTATCGCGGTGAACACCTTCAACAAGGGCGAACACAGAATCGGCACGGTTGGCCCGCCATTGAAAAATGTCCAGGTAAGAATTTCTGAAACCGGCGAGATCCTGGTGAAAGGCCCGCTGGTAATGAAAGGCTATTACAAAGAACCCGGTATGACCGCCGAAGCCGTTGTGGACGGCTGGCTGCACACGGGCGACGTGGGCGTACTCGAAGACGGTCTGCTGCGCATCACCGGCAGGGTGAAGGAAATCTTCAAAACTTCCATGGGGAAATACATCTCGCCCGTGCTGCTGGAAAATAAAATCAAAGAGTCGCCATTCATCGACCAGATCATGGTTGTTGGCGAAAACCAGAAGTTTGCCGCTGCCCTTATTGTACCCGACTTCGAATACCTGCGATCGTGGTGCAACATCAAGGGTATTCCTTTCACCAACAACCAGGAAATGATTAACAACAAAGAAGTGAAAGCGCGTTACAAAAAGGAAATCGACTGTTTCAACAAGCAATTCGGCGATACGGAAAAAATCAAAAAATGGGCGCTGATCGACCACGAATGGACCATCGACTCGGGCGAAATTACCGCCAACCTGAAAGTCAAACGCCGGCACATACACAAAAAATACAAAGATGTCATTGCCGGACTGTTTGCCTGAGAAATAATTTCTAAATACAAAACGTTCAATGCTTTTGATTGAAGTTTGGAAATTGAGGTTTGAGATTTGTTTAGGGCAATTAGATCAATTAGAAATTTGCACTTACAATACACTAGAGATACCTGGTGTTGTACAGACTCTTCGGTTTTACTTTGGGTTTGATGGGGTAAAAATAACCCACGAAAATCTCCAGGCTGCCTTTTGAAACTTTTGACAGGTTACCCGTTGTAAAATCGTAGGCCACGCCAAGTTTGAAACCGTTCCACTTCAGCCCGGCCATCAGGACAACGGCATCCTGGTAACGCCACGAAACACCTCCCCAGTACTGGTGATTGAAATCCACCATCAGATTGACGTCAATCTGCGAGGAAGTGAAATTGGTTTTTAACAAAAACGAAGGCACCAGGTAAAGTTTCTTATAACCGAAGTCACCCAAACGAAAATAATAGCCCCCGTTGAGGTACAAATTCATTTTCCGCCCGTAACGCACATTGCCGATTTCACGCGAACTTTGCATCAGGTTGGTTATCGAGATGCCTGCATATGCCTTGTCCACAAAACGGTAGTGAACACCCAGGTCAATATCTGCAAAGGTGGCCGACTCCTTGTCGCCGAACTTGAGCAGGGGGTCTCCGGGGTCTTCAACAATTACCTTGCTGAAATCGACCGTCTTGTTCAACAGGGAAAGTGCCAGGCCGAAACCGAGGCTCTGATTTTTAGCCACGGACAAACGGTAAGCATAGTTGATTTTCACTCCAAAGTTCTGCTCCAGTCCGAGCTTGTCGGAATAAACATTGATGCCGAATCCGCTGTTAATGGAGTAAATAGGCGATTGCAAACTGAAGATGAAGGTGCGGGGTGCCACCCTGTTTCCTGCCGAATCTTCAAAACCCATCCACTGGTTGCGGTAAAACAAATCGCCGATGATGGCTTTTTCCGAACCCGTAAAAGCCGGATTGTAAACACTCTCATCCAGCATGTACTGCGAAAGCTGTATTTGGCTGAAGCCTGAAACAGCTGTCAGTGCAAACAAAACCAGAAGAAGTGTTGTTTTTCTCATTTTTGTTCAGCTTTTTTATTCGGCACAAAATCTTTTCGCAGCACCCTGAACTCCGTTCTGCGGTTCAACTGGTGTGCGGCTTCCATGGCTCCCTTACCAGGCAGGGCACGGATGTACTTTTCCGTTAAGGTTGTCCCTTTCCTGAAAAGGTAACCATCCCGTTTAAAATCTTTGCCAAGCAACCGTGGTTGGCGTTCCCCGTATCCTTTTGCCACCAGGCGGTCAGGGTCAATGCCCTGACCAATCAGGAAGTCAACAACGGTTTTGGCCCTTTTTAGCGAAAGATCGTCGTTGTAGGCAACCGAGGCACGGAAGTCGGTGTGCGAAGAAAGTTCGATCACCAGTCCGGGGTTGTCCACCAGGATTTCCACCAGCACCATCAGCGAATCTTCGTATTGCGGCAACAAATTCCACTTGGCCAATTCGTAGTAAATATCGGGCAACACGATGGGCTTCTTCGGGATGGGTTGCAGCATTACGTCGCGTACGAAAACCGAATCCTTGATCAGTCCGTAAGTGTGAAATTTTTGCCGTTTGTTGAAGTAATCCATTTTCTCCACGAACAGGTTGTAGTGAATTTCTTCTTTGATCTGTGTGGAATCAAAATAGTAACGGCCATCCTCATCCGTAAATGAAATACTGGTGTCGCCGCCATCGGTAAACAGGTTAATCTTTGCACCGGACAGAACATTGAGGCTGGAGTCGTCCCTGACAATTCCCGTTAAACCAATGTTCAAAGGGATACGTTTGAAGGAGTAAATATCGTCTTCACCTTCGCCGTCTTTCCTGCGCGAAGAGAACATGCCTTTTTCAATACCTTCCTGGTACACAATGGCAAAATCGTCTTCCGTCGTGTTAAACGGTGGTGGCATATGAGTGATCTTCACCAGCCGCCCATGGTCGATGAGGGCTTTGTAAAGGTCGAGGCCGCCGTAACCAGTTCTTCCGTCCGAGGCAAAAAAGAGGGCGGTGTCGCCAACAAGCGATGGAAACATTTCATCGCCTGCGGAATTAATCGCAGTTCCCAGGTTCACCGGGTTGTAAAAAGGTTCATCGGTTTGGTAACGCGAGGCCATCCACAGGTCTTTGCCTCCTTTTCCACCCAGACGGTTGGAAGAAAAGTAAAGGGTCAACTCGTCAGCCGACAGGGCCGGGTGGCCAACGTTGCCGGCGCTGGTGCTGTAAACCTCGAAAGGCTTCCCCCACTTGTTTCCTCGCTTGTTAAGCTGGTAAATCTTGCAATATTCCACGATCTCCGCCTGCTGCAAGCATCGGGTAAAATAAAAACGAGTGAACTTGCTGTTGAAGTAAGGGGTACCCTCGTTGGCCGGGGTGTTGATCAGCCCTGTTTCGTCCAGCAACACCGATTCGGAACTGATGGTGTCGTCGTGACGGATGGCAACGAACAGGTCCGACATGCGCCCACCGGTCCAGTTGTCGATTTCTTTGTCTTTTCCTGTTGCACCCATCCTGTCGGAAGTGAAAATGATGCTGGTTAAATCCTCGTTTCCGTAAATGGCGGAAAATTCGCTGGCTGCTGTATTGATGCTGTCCAGGGCTTCCACCACAAATCTTTCATCGAATACAAATGGCTTTTGGGCCAGCAAACAGGAAGCACGCATGGAATCGGCCAGGGTGTTTCCGGGAACAACGGACAGGTAGTTATCGTACATTCCAACAGCTTCCTTTAATTTTCCCTGTGCCTGAAGAACATTGGCGTAATGAAAGTAAACATCCGGTTCAATTTCGAAATAGTTGTTTTCTGTTAGTGTTTCGTAAATTTCTTCCGCTTTTTGCAGGTTCCGGGTCATGTCGTAGCATTCGGCAAGGCTGTAAAGCACGTTGTTGCGGGCAGTGTCGCTGCCCCTGAAGTGCCGCAGGCCCTTCTCGTAGTAAACGATGGCCGTAAGGTACTGCCTTTCGTTCAGTGCATCGTTTGCCTTGCGCACGTGCCTTTGCTGCGCCGTCGAAACCAGCGGGAACAGAAAAACGAAAAATATCAGTACAAACTGCCTCATGTTCTGCTATCTTTTAATCAGTTTGGTCGTAATCACATTTACTCCGTCCGAAGCCTTTAAAATGTAGTTGCCCGGCCTGAGCAGGGACACATCAACCGCAAGCTGTTCACCCTCGTCTTCCCAGGTTCTGACCACCTGCCCCGACATGTTCAGGATGGTCAGTTTGATTTTTCCTGACAATCTTCCTTTCAAATCCAGCACACTCGAACCCCTGACAGGGTTGGGTGTCAGGTCGATCAGATCGCGGAACAGGTTTACACTTCCCTGCCGTACATGGGTGGTGAAATTATAGGCCGTTGCCGTAAGGGTGTAAAAATAAACTCCGTCGGGTGCTGCTTTGCCCGATAGCGTTGAGCCGTCCCAGCGACCGTCAACCGAGTCGATTTCGTAAATCAGCCGTCCCCAGCAGTCAACTATTTTTATCTGCATCTCCTCGATGCCGTTGGTCCTGGCACCGAAAGTATCGTTGTAGCCGTCACCGTTGGGTGTAAACGCATTGGGCAATGAAATGACGATGTTCACATCAATCCAGATCAGCGCCGTGTCGGTGTTGGTACAATAATAAGGCGGGCCACCGTAGGCCTGGACAAGGATAATGTTTTCGCCGGGTGTGGTGAGCACGATGCCGGTGTGCTGCTGGGTGGCAAAAAGCGAATCCAGATAGTACCATTCAAAGGTTGCACCTTCGAGGCTTTCCACCAGCAGGTCCACATCCAGCGGTGCGTAACCCGAGTCGGGTTCGGCGATGATGAGCACGTCCAGCGGATGTTCTATCCCGATGGTGACCGTACTTGTGTCAACACAGCCTTCGGCATCGACAGCCTTCACAGGATAGACCCCTGCACAAAGGTCGGTCACAAAATAGTCGGAGATTTCAGTGTCTTCGAAATAAACCGTGATGGGTTCGGTTCCGCCGACCACCACGAGCTTCACGGCGCCGTCGCAGCTGGTGGGACAAAAAACGTCCAGTATCTCGGGTTCAAAATGAACCCCTTCAAAATTCACAAGCACATCCTTGGTAATATTATTGTAACAGCCTGCATTGCTGTATGCCCGCAGGTCAACCGGATAATTTCCGAAAGTTGCGAATTCGTGGGTAACTTTCTGCCCGTAAGCGGTATCGCCATCTCCGAAAAGCCATTCATAAAAGTCAATAAAATATGGGTCAACCACCGATGCCTGTCCTTCGAACCTTACCTCGCGGCCTGTGCATACATTGTCTAAATTAAAGTCAACCTCCGGCGCGGGTTTGGAGTAACGCCAAACCTTCAGCGTGTCGTTGTTCAGGTTGTCGTCCAGGGTGCTGATGAGCCAGATCTTAAAAAAGTAATCGCCGTCGGCAGTGATGTCCACGTAATCGGAAAATGTAAAAACAATGTCGTTGTCGATGGTTCCGGGGATGAGGTCTTCGTGCACCTCTCCGCCGTTCACCTGCCAGGCAATCCTGATATCAACAAAGGGCAGCTGGCCGTACTGCCGAACCAGGACAGTCACGCTGTCGGGCTGGAGGTGGGTACAGTTTAAGGTAGGGCTGAGCAGGTTGGAAATACCGAAATCCATCATAAATTCCACGCAGCCGATGTCGGGAGCCTGGTTGTTGCGCAGAATGCCGTTGATGTCGAGCGGGATGCCCGCGATGGGAATACCTCCGCCGTTAAGCTCCCTTTGCTGCGGTAAAGGATTGGTATCGCTGTAAAAGAAGGGGTTGACGGTCTTCGAATTGGCATCGCCGTTGATGACTTCGCCCCACTCGGCCAGGCTGGTGTAGGCCACCCCGTCGTAATAGCCGATGTAGTCGGTAGCACTTTTGTAGTTGTTGTAATCCCAGTCGTAGGTGGAGGGGTCACTTTCAATGAATACCGGAATATTTCCATCTGAACAGTAAAAAATATTGTTTTTAACCACCAGGTTAGTGGAGTTGCCTTCCAGTCTGAAAGCGTTGGAGGCCAGGTCTTCGTTCAGAATATTCATGCTGTTGAAAACAAAGCGTGCATTTTTAATGTATTGCAGGAAAATCCCCCTTGACAAAACATTCCCGTATGTCTGGGCGTAGTTGTTGGCGATGGTTACATCGCTACAGCCGACCACCTGAATAGCCGTACCGTTGTTTATTCCGGTAACCCTGTTACCGGTTACCTCGCGAATACCCAGCCCTTCGATGGAAATACCATCGCCTCCAGCTTCAATATTGTTGTAGGTGATGTAGGCACTGCCTTCTTCATTGCGCGAGGTAACGCTAATGCTTCCCGTACGCAGATAATTGTTGTCAAGCAAAAACCCGGTGAGGTAGGGTTGAAATCCGATGCGGTTGTTTTGCGGTTCACCCTCCATTACATTGTCCCTGACCGTACAATTTGTGAAAGTGCCGTTACCTACGATCTTTCCCCCTTTTGGGAACATGTTGCCTGCAATTTCAAGATAATCCACAATTGCGTTGCTGATGCTGATGGTACCGGTATAATTTCCCTGGACGTCAAAATAATTGTTTTCGATGATTACGTCTGAAACGATGCCCGAAATATAAAAGTAGTTGAGGCCCGATGAAACAAAACCCAGGTTTTTAAATCGCAGGTGCGAGGCCCCGTCAATCTTAATAATGGCACTTCCGCCAACAATACCGGACGAAATCCGTACGGAGGTGCTGTCACTGTCTTCGCTCAAAAAAGTAATGCTGTTGGCCGGCGACGCACCGGGAACAGGCGGAATGTTCGCGTTCAACGTGTAATCGCCGGGGCGGATGAAAAACCTGACGGCACACGAAACCCCTGAAATATTCAGTGCATCCACCGCGTCGGAAATGGTTTCGAAATCGGGATTGGCTCCGCCGATGGTGTAATTGCCGCACAAGCTGGCAGCAAGGAAAAGTGATGCCGTGTCGTTGAGCACATTGCACTCGGGCTGACCGTTGGGTTTTTCTGTCCAGGCACGGATGTCATACGTTTCGTCCTGGAAAGTATAGTTTCCGATCGTTATTTCCTGATTCCCGTAAACAGGCAGGCTTCCTGTCCAGCTAAAGGGGGTTTGCAGCTGTCCGTTCATCGTCCAGTGAACCTCAACACTATTGAGTGTGGTGGTTCCCTGGTTCTGCAACAGTACTTTTATTTCCTGCTCGCCTGCGTCGGGGTGGTAAGCCGGCGAGGTGATCTTGTCGATCCCTGCATCGGGGCTGCAGGGATTATATTCCTTGGCGCCAATGTCAGGCACGGCTCCCCTGGGGACACCATCGATGTCAACCGATACCTCATCTACCGTCACGCCCTTGTTATTCATCAAAATATGATTTACGGAGGGATCGTCGGGCGCCGAAAAAATCGGGTCAACATTTTGCCCGTGGCTCTCGCCCGAAACGGCTGCTTTCCATAAATCAAAATCGTTAAAAGTATTGCCGTTAAAATAACCAATGTGGCCTTTTGAACTGAAATAGTTGTTGTAATCAATTGTCAGCGCCGGAACGGCCTCCTCCAGGTAAACCGGAATGCTTCCACCGGGACAGGCAAAAATATTGTTGTTAATAATGATGTTCTCCACCGTTTCGCCGACAAATAAGGCGTGGGAGGTTTGCGCCTTGTTCAAAACGTTCATTGAGTTGAAGATCACCCGAACGTTTTTGGAAAAATTAACCGAGATGGCCCGCGACTGCGTTGAACCGCTGGTTTGCACAAAATTGTTAGCCACCAGTGCGTTGTCGCAGTTGTTGAGGTAAAGGCCCGATCCGTCTTCCACTTGTGTTAACTTGTTGCCGACGGCTTCTCGAATGCCGTAACCCACCATGTTGATGAATTTTCCCGAGCCCGTTTTGATGATGTTGTGCCGCACATAGGCACTTTCCGGGGCAAAAGTGGTGTAAACACTGATCCGCCCTTTGTCAAAATAATTACTGTCGACAAACACCTCGTTCAGGATACTGTTCACCACGATGGAACCCCACTCGGCAGGATTTAAAAAGTAATTCGAGTTGAACCGGCAATCGGTGAGCTGACCGTTGGCAAAAATACGTCCGCCGTTGGGAAACGCATTGTTTCGCATCACAATTTCCGTTACGATAATTTCCTGGAACCGGATGGTATTTGAATAATTGGGATTGGTATTGAACCAGCAATTGCTGATTTCAATATCGGTCACCAGGCCGGTGGTGTAAATGGGGTTGTCCTTGCCGGTTACAAAGCCCAGCTTGCTGAAATGCAGGTGATCGGTTCCGTCGAATTTAAAGGTGTAGTCGTAGTCATCGCTCAGCGAACCAATGAGTACCGAGGTACTGTCGCCATCTTCGCTGGTAAAGGTTACCGTATTTTCTGCTGAAGCGCCCATGAACGGGAATATTGTCTTGTTGAGGGCGTATTCCCCCGGACGGATCAGAAAACGGACAGCGCAGGATACACCTGAAACATTGAGGGCATCGATGGCATCGGTGATGGTTTGGAAATCGGGATTCTCACCTCCGATGGTATAATCGCCGCACAAAGTAGGTGCAAGGTAAGAACTTGAAGCATCGTTGTAGGTATTGCATTCCGGCTCGCCGTTGGGCATTTCTGTCCAGACCACAAGGGTGTACGGTTCATCGAGGAAAGTAAAG
>JAJRWG010000020.1 GCA_024276895.1 Bacteroidota bacterium | reverse complement strand
TTTGCGTTCAGACTGCTTTTGCTGTACACCCCCCACAGCAGCGGAATGAACAGCGCAACAATTTCGGTCGGGCGCGCCAATATCAGTATACCGGTAGTAATGGCCAAAGGCATAAGATATTTCAACTCCTGTTTTTCGTGCCAGCGGATGGTGAACCATAAAATAAGGGTGTAAAGCGTAAACAGGTGGTTGTGTACCAGCTCGGCATTGAAGACGCTCTGGTCGAAGTAATTGGTACCGAAAAACAGCAACAGGAGTGTCAGTGCGGAAACTTTATCGCTGAAAAATTTCAATAAAACTTTCCGCAATACCCAAATGCCGGCCAGTGTGTAAACCGTGCTGCCAACGATCATGCCCCACTGGTACGGCAGCGAAAAACCATCGGCCGGCCAGGCCGTCATCAGAGCGACAAGGTGTGAAAGGAAGAAAAACGGTGCATACAAAATGGCCATGCCCATGGTGTAAAGCATGACCCACGAGCCTTCAGGTCCCGGCTTTACCTGGTAGAGGCTTACCGACGGCTGGTAGGTGTCGAAAATTTGATGCAGAACTGACAGGTTATCAAGGCCCAAATCATGGTAGATGAAAGTAAACGGCAGGTAAAGGTAGTAGCCAAACACATCAAAACTGATGGGGTTGTTGTGGGAGAAATAAAACCGGAAAAACAACAGCGTCAGGGCAATGAGTATGACCGACAGCATGGAGCGGTGGTTGGTTCCGGTAAGTTTGTGGACTGACATCAATCCGATGGTTTTTTATGAAGACCGAAGCCTCGGTTCCCGTTAACGTTTAAACAGGTTGTATTTCAGTACACTGAATATAGCCCGCATGCCGTCCTGCCAACCGATTTTTTTCCCGTCTTCGTAAGACCGGCCATAATAGGAAATACCGACTTCGTAAATGCGGATGCCTTTGATGCGTGCTATTTTGGCCGTAACCTCAGGCTCAAACCCAAACCGTTTCTCCTTTAAATCCAGGCTTTTGAGAATATCTGACCTGAATAGTTTGTAGCAGGTTTCCATATCCGTCAGGTTCAGGTTGGTGAACATGTTGGAAACGAAGGTGAGGATTTTATTGCCAATGGAGTGCCAAAAGAACAAAATACGGTGTGGTTCACCTCCGGCAAAACGGGAGCCGAAAACCACATCGGCAAAGCCGTCAACCACCGGCTGCAACAGTTTGTTGTACTCCTGCGGGTCATATTCAAGGTCGGCATCCTGAATAAGGATATAATCGCCTGTTGCTTCCCTGATCCCCAGGTGCAAAGCTGCGCCTTTCCCCATGTTTTTGGGCTGTTCAAGGTACCGGATGTTGTACTCTATGTGACTGTTGATGTAGTTTTTCAGTACCTCTGCAGTTTGGTCAGTGGAAAAGTCGTTTATAATGATGAGTTCCTTGCTGAACCCGTCGATGAGTTGAACAGCCAGCACTTTGTCGAGTATCCGGTGAATCGTTTGCGCCTCGTTGTAAACCGGAATAATGATAGAAAGTTTTGAAGGCATGAAAATAGGCTTTGCAAGTGCAAATATAAAAAATGGTATGTATGCACAACTTCTAGCCCCGGAATTCGTTCTTATACTTCATACTGCAAAATGCCTGCAACTGCACAACAACTGCCGGCAACCATTTACACCTCACCTATCCATCATAAAATGAACTTGTTGAATGCTAAGAAATGCCGCAAAGCACCCTTCTCTTCAAAGATTCTGAGGTTGAATAAAATCAGTAAAATATTGTTAAAAAGTTAACAGTGTTAACTGTTTTAAGTCGTACTTTTGCCGTAACCAATATTTAATTCAATGGACAAATTATTCAGAAAAGACGCTTTCAATTACCATGCACTGGGGCGTCCGGGAAAAATCGAAGTTGTTCCCACAAAACCGTATTCCACACAACGCGACCTTTCGCTGGCTTATTCACCAGGTGTCGCTGACCCCTGCCTTGCCATTGACAAGAACAAGGAGGATGTTTACAAATACACCACCAAGGGAAACCTTGTGGCAGTCATCTCTAACGGGACAGCCGTGCTGGGCCTTGGTAATATCGGCCCTGAAGCCGGCAAGCCCGTGATGGAAGGCAAAGGACTACTGTTCAAGATATTTGCCGATATTGATGTTTTTGACATTGAAGTTGATTAAGAGGATGTTGACAGATTCATCCAGACCGTTAAAGCCATTGCGCCTACTTTTGGCGGCATCAACCTGGAAGACATCAAGGCTCCCCAATGCTTTGAAATAGAAAGGCGGCTGAAAGAGGAACTCGAAATTCCCGTCATGCACGACGACCAGCACGGCACGGCCATCATCACCTCTGCCGGTCTGCTGAATGCCCTGGAAATTACCGGCAAAAAAATTGAAGATATTAAAATTGTGGTGAATGGTGCCGGGGCGGCTTCGGTTTCGTGCACGCGTCTGTACATTGCACTCGGGGCCAAACCCGAAAACATCATCATGCTCGACAGCCGCGGTGTTTTGAACAAAGACCGCACAGACCTGAACGAATCCAAAAAAGCATTTATCACCGACCGTCCCGTACACACGCTTGAAGAAGCCGTTAAAGACGCCGACATGTTCCTTGGATTGTCGGTGGGTGGCGTGCTGAAAAAAGAAATGTTGCGCTCCATGGCTCCCAGGCCAATTGTTTTTGCCCTTGCCAACCCCATCCCTGAAATTTCCTACGACGAGGCTATGGCAACCCGCGACGATCTGGTGATGGCCACCGGACGTTCCGACTTTCCCAATCAGATCAACAATGTGCTGGGCTTTCCGTTTATTTTCCGTGGTGCCCTTGATGTAAGGGCAACGGCCATCAACGAAGTGATGAAACTTGCTGCTTCGCGGGCGCTGGCCAGGCTGGCGAAAGAGCCGGTTCCGGAAGAGGTAAATCTTGCATTCAATGTGCAAAACCTCAAATTTGGCCGTGAATACATCATCCCCAAACCCACCGATCCGCGCCTGATCGAAAGGGTCGCGCCTGCCGTGGCAAAAGCAGCCATTGACAGTGGAATTGCCAAAAATCCGATAACGGACTGGCCGGCCTACATCGAAAGTCTGCGCAAGCGACTCGGTCTCTCCAATAAGTTGAAAATGCAAATGAAGGCCGCCTGCAAACGCGCTCCTAAAAAGGTGGTTCTTGCCGATGCCCAGCACTACAAAATGCTTAAGGCTGCTGAGATTGTCCACAACGAAAAGATGGCCATTCCTGTTTTGCTTGGCGACAGGGAGGTAATTGAAAAGATCATCCGCGAGAATGAACTGGAACTGGATGGTGTGTAAATCATCGACAATAAATCGAAGGAAGAAAAAGACAGGCGAAAAGAATTTGCACGGATTCTGCTTGAAAAGCAACAGCGGCACGGCTTTACCCCAACTTCGGCTTTGGACGCCATGCAGCATCGCAACTACTTTGCTCCCATGCTGGTTGAAACGGGCTATGCCGATGCCGTATTGTCGGGCCTTACCCGCAACTACCCTGATTCCATCAGGCCTTCGCTCCAGGTTATCGGTAAGCGCGAAAACAGCCGCATCGTGAGTGGAATGTACATTTTTAATTCCACCAAAAAAGGCCCGTTCTTCCTTAGCGACTGCACCGTGAACCAGGAGCCCTGCGCAGAAGAACTCGTGGACATTGCCCTGCAAACAGCCGAAGAAGTAAGGAGATTTGGAATTGAACCGCGCATCGCCATGCTTTCTTACTCCAATTTCGGTTCGGTTAGGGGAAGGGTACCCGACTGCCAGCGGGAAGCCGTTGCCATTTTGCACAAAGAGCATCCCGATCTGATTGTAGACGGCGAGATGCAGGCCAGTACGGCACTGAATCCCGAACTTGCCAAAGAATCGTTCCCCTTTTCAAAACTCAACGGTAAAGCTGCTAATACATTGATTTTCCCCAATCTGGCAGCGGCCAATATCGCACAAAAGATCATGCAGCAAACCACCGACATTGAAGTTATCGGTCCCATTCTGAACGGGATGAGAAAGCCTGCTCATATTTTACAGATGGGCAGCAGCGTTAACGAAATCGTCAACATGATATTGGTTGCCGTGATGGATGCACAGAAAAAGTAGTGCGGTTTCATCCCGAAACCCGCAAGTGCACGGGTAAGCCTTTGTGGCGGTGATGCCCGCCCGACTGGCTGAGCCGTTCGGACAGGGACAGGCGGGAATCTCCCCGGGTGAAGGGATTGCTCCCGGGGGATCTCTCAGTCGTTCCTCCTTACTAATGACAAGTTTCTGTTAACGGGCAGAGATGCAAGATGTTACAACATCTTTTATATTTTACCATCAACGTCATCGCGAACACAGAGGGAAGCCCTGAGCGGTAGGGTGAAGCGATCTCAAGTTAATTTACTATTGTTGAGATTGCGTCGCGCCTACACACAAATCAAACGCTCTGGGCTCGCACCTGTGCGCCATAGCGCTTCGGCGCGCAGGCGCAATGACGTCGTTTTTCGGTGTGTCATTTTTCCTACGCGGACGACAAAGTGGTCTTTTTACTCGAAAGGACAGTACTGTTCATTTTGTGAGACATGCACGCAAAAAAAAAGCTGCCCCGACAGGACAGCTTTTTCGTTGAATTAAAGATTATTACATCATGCCGGGCATTCCGCCACCCATTGGGGGCATGGCAGGTGCCGGAGCATTTTCTTCCTTGTGCTCGCTTAACACACACTCGGTGGTGAGCAGCATGCCAGAGATGGAAGCTGCATTTTCAAGGGCGATACGGGTTACCTTGGTCGGGTCGATGACACCGGCCTTGAACAGGTCTTCGTAAACTTCGGTAGCTGCATTGAAACCAAAAGCGCCTTTGCCTTCTTTTACCTTGTTTACAACTACCGAACCTTCTTTACCGGCATTCTCAACAATGATGCGAAGCGGCTCTTCCAAAGCCCTTACGATGATGGAAATCCCGGTAGTCTGGTCGTCATTTTCGCCTTTCATATTGACAAGTTTCTGTGCGGCGCGGATGAATGCTACACCACCTCCGGGGATGATGCCTTCTTCGATGGCTGCACGGGTAGCTGCCAGGGCGTCGTCGAAACGGTCTTTCTTTTCTTTCAGTTCCACTTCGCTGGCGGCACCAACGTAAATTACGGCTACTCCACCTGCCAGTTTTGCCAGGCGCTCCTGAAGTTTTTATTTGTCGTAGTCCGAGGTGGTGGTTTCAATCTGAGCTTTGATTTGCTTGACGCGGGCTTCGATATTTTCTTTTGCCCCTTTGCCGCTTACGATGGTGGTGTTGTCCTTGTCGATGGTTACTTTTTCGGCTTCGCCCAGCATGTCGAGGGTGGTGTCAGCCAGTTTGTAGCCTTTTTCTTCGGAAATGACCACGCCGCCTGTGAGGATGGCGATGTCTTCCAGCATTTCTTTACGACGGTCGCCAAAGCCGGGTGCTTTTACGGCAGCCACTTTGAGCGAGCCGCGCAAACGGTTGACAACTAAAGTTGCAAGTGCTTCTGATTCGACATCTTCGGCGATAATGATTAAGGCCCTTCCCGATTGTGCTGTTTTTTCCAGTATCGGAAGCAGGTCCTTCATCACCGAGATTTTTTTATCGTGGATCAGGATGTAAGGCGTTTCGTAAACGGTTTCCATTTTCTCGGTGTCGGTTACAAAGTAAGGTGAGATGTAACCACGGTCGAATTGCATCCCTTCCACAACGTCAACGTAGGTTTCGATGCCTTTGGCTTCCTCGATAGTGATGACACCTTCCTTTTTAACCTTGGACATGGCTTCGGCAATTAATTTACCGATGCTGTGGTCGTTGTTTGCCGAGATGGAAGCCACCTGCTCGATCATTTCGTTGTTATTGCCAACTTCCTTGGATTGTTCTTTCAGCGATTTGAGCACACTGGCTACGGCTTTTTCAATGCCCCGTTTCAGGTCCATTGGATTGGCACCTGCCGTAACATTTTTCAAACCGGTGGCAAAAATCGACTGTGCCAGTACGGTAGCGGTTGTGGTTCCGTCACCGGCCAGGTCGTTGGTTTTCGATGCCACTTCTTTCACCATTTGTGCACCCATATTTTCAACGGGTTCGGTGAGTTCGATTTCTTTGGCAACCGTGACGCCGTCTTTGGTGACCTGCGGCGCACCGAATGATTTCTCAATGATCACATTCCTGCCTTTGGGTCCCAGGGTTACCCTTACGGCATCGGTTAAGGCATCAACGCCCTTTTTCAGATTTTCTCTTGCCTGGTGTTCAAATAAAATGTCTTTAGCCATTTTTTCCTATTTTTTAATGTTAATTTCTAAAAGATTTTAATGTTAAATAACGGCCAGAATATCCGACTCGCTCATGATCAGGTAATCATTACCGTCAATGTTGATCTCTGTTCCGGCGTACTTTCCATAAAGGACCTTATCGCCTACTTTTACGGTTACTTCGCTGTCTTTGCTTTCAGGTACTGCCAGAACGGTTCCGCGCTGCGGTTTTTCTTTGGCAGTGTCAGGGATGATGATTCCTGTTTCCGTTTTTTCTTCGGCGGGTGCAGGCTCAATTACTACCCTGTCGCCCAGTGGTTTGATATTTAATTTCTTCATCTTCGTTTTATTTTTGTTAATCGTGCAAGCATCTACTCATATTTTATGCCAAACGCGGGTGCAAAAAAAAATGTCAGAATGTTGTGACATTCTGACATTTTATCAGTTGTTCGTAAGTTTTTTGTTTACTGTCCGCCGCCTTCGTCTTCGCGTGCCGGTGGTGCCTGGTAATCGACCGGAATATCCTGATTGATGTCATCAAGCTGGTCGATGATCTCGCTGTCCTGTGAACCTTCACTAAGGGTAGCTCTCGGGATAATGGTTGTGGCTGCCAGCGAAAGGACCAGCAGGGCAATGGCCAGCGACCAGGATGCTTTTTCAAGAAAGTCGGCTGTTTGACGCACACCCATGAATTGTGAGGTGCTTCCTGTAAAATTGGCAGCAAGTCCGCCACCTTTGGGGTTTTGTACCAAAACAATGAGTCCGAGCAAAACGCTGGCGACTAATATCAGAACGGAAATGAAAACGTACATTGTTCTTCGTTTAAGATTTTAATTTGTTTTTTGCTTCTTCAAGAAGGGCTGCAAAGTAAATACTTTTTTCCGGATATTTCAAACTTAATTTTTCGTAGATGCTGATGGCTTTCTCGTAATGTTTCTGGTCGTAGTAAATCTTTGCAAGCGTTTCGCTGACAATGTTTTCCTGATCTACTATGCTTTGCCGTGAGGCCTCGGTAGCACTGAAGAACGAACCCTTTGACCGGGTAATTGAAGGCTCATTTTTGATAAATTCATCCAACAGCTCCCACTTTGTTTTTGCCGTTTGCCCGTCAGTTCCCGAATCGCCCGAATCCTGCAACCCGGCTTCAGCAGGAGCGCTGCTTTCGGCCTGCCTGCGGCTCATTTTTTCCAGCTGGTCGATCTTTTGTTTGAGCGACCTTCTGTTGGCCAGATAAATGGCCGTTGTCTGCAGGCTGGCATTGTACAGCACATTCTTTTCCCTGAATAAATTCAGCGTGAGCAGCATACGTGCCGACTGGCAGTATGGGAACCTGCCAACCAGTTCGGTCAGTTCCGGCAACGATGATTCGTTCAGACTTTCAGGATGTTGCAGATAGTTTGTAAACTGTTCTTTGTTCATCACGCATATTTTAAAGCCCGAAAGGGGTTGCGCCTGTTCCGGTTTTTACCAATTGACAACGGCCTTGTTAAAAATATCCGTTGCCAAAAAGGTATTGATCTCTCCGATGAGCTGGGCACTGACACTGCTCAGCGGGGTCTCTGAAGGATATTCAATGTATTGCGAAAATTTCTGTTCAAAATCTTTCTCCGGTTCCAGCCTGTTGTGAAAACGTACGTTGACGGTGATGGTCAGCCGGTTCAGGGCTGCCGTCTGGTCGCCTTGGATGGCCACCGGCGTGGTTTTGTATTCGATGATCTCCCCTTCCAGCGCCAGGTCACCGTTTTCTTCAACTGTTATCAAAGTTGTTTGGTTGGTGAAAATATCGCGCAGTGTATTGGTGAACGAAGGGCTCAAAAGGGGTTCAACCAATTGTGCTTTGTTTTGAAAATATTGTACCGAAACGGTTTTGGCCCCTGCCGGGATGGATGCCCCGGTGAAAGAGTACACACCGCATCCCGGAAACAGAAATATCGCTGCGGCAATCAGAAGCAATATGTTGGTGTGTGTTTTCAATGATAAAAATGTTTTGCTTGATGGCTTTGTGCGCCGTCAGTTACGGATATTGTATTCCTTGATTTTTCGATAAAGTGTCCGTTCGGAAATACCCAGTTCCTTGGCAGCATTTTTACGTTTTCCCTGGTGTTTTTCCAATGCCTTTTCGATGAGTTCTTTTTCTTTTGCTGCCAACGAAAGTGACTCTTCAATCACCTCGGAGGGATGGAAGATATCATCGTTTTGAGCTGATGACGGTGCGATTTCCACTTCGTGAATCTTATTTTGCACTTCCTCAATTTCGCTGTTCAGGCCCTTGGTCAGCAGCGAACGGCTAAGCTCCTGACCTGATTTATTATCTTCCTTTTCCAGAATATCCACCACCACCTTTTTCAGTTCGGTCAGGTCTTTTTTCATGTCGAACAAAAACTTGTACAAAAGCTCCCGGTCGGTAAAATGTTCCTCTGTTGCTTCTTTTTTAAACAAAACAGGCAAGTCGGGCGAGGAGACACCGGGGAGATACTTTTTCAGGGCATTGGCGTCCAGTTCTTTCTCCTTTTCCATGATGGAGATTTGCTCGGTGATGTTTTTCAATTGTCTGACGTTGCCTGGCCAGTAGTAGTTGGTCAGCACCCTGACGGCCTCGGGGGTCAGCCGCAACGGGGGCATGCGGTATTTTTCGGCAAAGTCTGCTGCAAACTTGCGGAACAGCAAATGGATGTCATCTTTGCGTTCGCGCAGGGGCGGCACATAAATGGGCACGTTGCTGAGTCTGTAGTAAAGGTCTTCCCTGAACTTACCTCTTTCCATGGCCTCGGGGATGTTGACGTTGCTGGCCGCCACCACCCGCACATCGGTTTTGAGGACATTGGATGAACCCACTTTCATAAACTCGCCGGTCTCGAGTACGCGAAGCAGCCGCACCTGGGTGGCGGTGGGCAGTTCGGCAACCTCGTCAAGAAAAATGGTGCCGCCGTCGGCGACCTCAAAGTATCCTTTACGTTTTTCGTAGGCGCCGGTAAACGAGCCTTTTTCGTGGCCAAACAATTCGGAATCGATGGTGCCTTCGGGTATGGCGCCACAGTTTACGGCAATAAAATGCTGGTGTTTGCGGGTACTCAGTTGGTGGATGATCTGGGGGAACACTTCCTTTACGGTACCGCTTTCTCCGGCAATGAGGACCGAGAGGTCGGTGGGGGCCACCTGGGCGGCGATGTCAATAGCCCGGTTGAGCAAGGTTGAATTTCCGATGATCCCGAACCTTTGTTTGATGGCTTGAATCTCCATGAATGGCGTTTGTAATTTTTGTTAAAAGTAGTACTTTTTGATAAAAGTGAAAGCCGTCACTGTTAGTCCGGCCAGCCCCTCGGGCTGTTACCGCAGCGCTGCACCCAGCTCCGTTTCAAGGGCTTTTTGAATGCGTCTCATGGCTTTCTCAATCACTTTGTCGGTCAGGGTTTTCCCTTCGTCCTGTAAAACAAACGACAAGGCGTAGGATTTCTTGCCCCGGGGGATCTTGTCGCCTTCGTAAATGTCGAAAATGCCTACCGATTTCAGGATTTTCCGTTCCGCATCCAGTGCGGTGTCCTTCATTTCCCCGAAGCTTACGGCTTTGTCAACCAGCAGTGCCAGGTCACGCCTTACCGCCGGGAAACGCGGAACAGGGCGGTACTGCAAATCGTGTTCGGGCAACAGCCCGATCAATTTTTCCCAGTTGAGGTTGGCGACGAATACTTCCTGCTTGATGTCGAATTCGTACAGCAGTTTTTTGTTCAGGGCAGCAATCACGGCCAGCAGCGTTTCGTCGCTGAAATATTCCAGGGCATAGATGCAGTTGTCCGCTCTGCTTTCGCGCAGTTCAAGTTTGTTACGGGCGATGCCCGTTTTGGTGAAAATGCTTTCGAGTATGCCTTTCAGAAAATAGAAATCGGCAGGTTGTTTGCTGCTGTTCCAGTTTTCGGGCTGCACGCGTCCGGTAACAAAAAGCGACAGGTTTTTTTCTTCGAAATATTTTTCCAGTCCGCGACTGCT
>JAJRWG010000251.1 GCA_024276895.1 Bacteroidota bacterium | reverse complement strand
GGGTTCAAAATGATTTTGTGTGGCGGATAGGTGATACTGTGCATCGCGGGGTTTGCTAAGGTAGTGTTACCCGTCAGGGTGACGATATTCGTCAAGTGCTGTGACCGGAATCCGGATTTGAAAAAAGTTACATCGAAGGTGTCGGCCTCCACAAGCATTTTGTAAAAGCCTGCACTGTTGGTTTCCGTTGAAAAAACAGAATTTCCGTAAGCCTGGACCATTACGCCTGCAACCGGTTCGCCGCTGAGGCTGTCGGTAACCGTGCCTTTCAGGTAAGTAGGAATGTCGCGGGCCGTGTCCTGTGCCCGGCCGGTAAGAATCATACAAAAGACTAAAAAGAAACATGCAATGACCGGGATGGAAATGATGTACCTGGCGGCTTTCATGATGGCAACTTTAAAAGCTGTGATGAAGCTTTGTTAGCAGTCGGTGCAATATACGAAGTTTTTCCGTACGGAAAAATACATCTGTTCCTCTTCCGGTCTGCAGACCCGGCTTCTCCGAAACCTGCAAATCATCATGCGGACAGCAAAAGAATTATTTGATCACAATTCGTTTGTGCACCAAAGTGTTGGCTGTTTCGATCAGCAGCCTGCTTTATTTCAGTTGGTTTTCAGGTATTTGTTCCAAGCCGTTGCCCCGGATTCCTCCGATCAGGTGTGCAATGTACGAAAAACTTATGAAATCGAAAATGAAATCGCGCCGGTAATCTTCAGATGGCCACGGCTCATTGAAGGCTACGGTTTGCGGAAATACCCTGTTACCATCTTGCTTTGTAGCCCCTGGTGTCAGTGTGGACAAAAAAGGTGTGGACGGCATTTTTGTTGTAAACACCCATGCCGCCCAAAAGATCTTTGTGACCGGGGTCGTTGTCAATCCGGTTGATGATCTTTTTGAGGACAAGGGCATCCTTCATGTTGTGCAAGCCGTCGCCGTTCAGGTCGTCCATCACGGCATCGTGATTCTCGTCCACGTAAATGTCAGATGCGTCACCGAAAACATGGCGGCTGTACTTTACGTTCTTGATGGCCTTGTTGTAGTAGGGCGTCCGGTAGCCACTCATCACAAAAAGCGTTTTTGCACTGATGCCTTCACGGTTTAGTTTTTCCAGGATCAGTTCCAGCTTCTTAATTAGTTTGGGATTGATGACCACATACTTAGGCCAGTTTCCATGTTGCTTGCACAAAAACTGTTTTAAGCTGAAATGGGGCGCTAAAAAGATTTCCTGATTCCCGGCGGTTACCTCGATAAAACCTGACGGATTTTGATAATTCTTGCGGTTTTTGTAGCGTTCCGCCGGATAATCACCAATGCGGTAACCGTTCAGGTAACCGTTCCTGATCTGTGTGGCGGGAACCATGACAAAAACAATCAGACTGATCTCGCTCGCAGAAAGGCTGTTGCGAATAAGCACTTCATACTGTCCGGTTTCTTTGGGCGGGATAAAAGACCAGCTATTTTCAGCCTTTTCGATGATCGTGCCCGTGGCGCTGTAGATACTAAACGTGCCGCCTGGATTGTCGCTGACGAAAATATTTACGGTGTCGCCCGGCAAGACAAAGCAACTGAAACGCTCAAGGTTAACGGCCAGACCCCGGATTGTTATTTCAAAATTCGTGCGTCCGGGTGTTTCCGCAACAGCAGTAAGTGCCGCAGCCAAAAACAGAGCCAACAGTCTGATAGCTTTCAATGCTTTAAACAGGTTTGAAAAATAAAAGATTTCACCACAGCGGCTTTCCGGTTTTATAAACTCAAAGGAGCGTTAAGGGCTTTGAGTACAACTTCGTCGCGGTTATACACATCCTTGTTGAAAAACAGCCTGTCTTCCGTGTCGGCTCCTGCTGTCCAGTACAGGATTAAAATGTCGATGGGATTAGGCAGGTTGATGCGGGTTGTTTTGCCCGATTTGAGTATCTCGTTGATTTTATCCATATTCCATACTTCAGGCTGGTTCATTAAACTCATCAACAGTTCCCATTTCTTTTCCAGGCGGATGCAGCCGTGGCTGAAAGCACGGGCTTCCCTGCTGAACAGGCTGCGGGCAGGGGTGTCGTGCAGGTAAACCGAGTATTTGTTGGGAAACATAAATTTTACCTGACCCAGTGCGTTGTTCGGACCCGGTTCCTGACGGATGGTGAAGGGAAAACGCCTGGTGGAGTACTGTGAAAAATCAATGGTGGACGGGTCGAGAATTTTCCCGCTGCGGTCCATGATGACCATGTGTTTTTCGGCCAGGTAGTTGGGGTTATTCTTCAGCTTGGGCAGGGTTTCTTTGGTGGCGATGGAGTAGGGGAGTGTCCAGGTCGGGTTTATCTCAATGTAGGTCATCTTCCCTTTAAAAATGGGCGATTCGTGGAAGCGTTTACCTACGATGACATTTGAATAATAGATTATTTTACCGTCCTGCAGCCTGCGGACGTTGAAGCCGGCGATGTTCACCACCAGGAAATCGGACGGGAGTTGGTGCATAACCCAGCGGGCACGTTCCATGTTGATCCGGATCATGTCGATACGTTTTTCAACGGGGACATTCATTTGTCCCAGTGTTCCCTTGCCAATGGCGCCGTCCTGGGTGAGATTGTGCCTGAACTGAAAGGCTTTGACGGCTTTTTCCAGTTCTTCGTCAAACAGCCCTGGATTTTCGGCGGTGGTGCTTCCGGGCAGGTCACCGGTAACCTTAAAATAATTTCTGACGATGGCAACGCGGGGATCGGTCATTCCCTTCTTTAGTGTTTGCCCTTCGGGGATGGTCGGCCAGCCGCCGTTTTGGGCAATCTCACGGTAACGCTTTAAACCCTTTCTCAGTTCAATGTACATAAAATGACCCGGCTTTAAGCTTTCAAAAAAAGCCGGCAGGTTTTCGTTGTATTTGTATTGTTCGAAAAGCGCGTCAATGCCTTCGGGTTCCGGATTCTGGTTGATGTCCCATCCCTTGCGGATTTTCGACTGGTCAACCTTGCCCCAGATAAGGTGGCTGGCATACAAAACTGTAGCGTCCGACATCAGCAACTCCAGGCTTGCCAGCAATTCCGTCTGCTGGTTTCCGCCTTCAACCTGCTGTTCAAGGTTTTTGATGTGATCCAGGTGGTAATCCGCCGGGTTCAGGCCTTCGTTGTAAGCATCTTCGAGTATTCGGATGAGTTCTTTCCGGTTGCTCTTGTTGAACCACATCAGCTTGTAGTTGTGGTCTTTGTAAAAGTTTCGCATTCTTCCGGTGGTGTACAAAACATATTCGTCCGTTGTAGCGGAGTCGTTTTCCAACCTGAATTTGACCTCTTTCTGTACGGATTGAAGGAGCTCCTGTTGTTGTGCAAAACCGATAACTGACAGCAGTAAGGCGTTGGCCAAAATAAGGGATTGCAGGAGTTGGTTTAGTTTGTGCGTTTTCATTGTTGACGATTTCGTTGATGAATATTTTTAAACTGATGTTTTGTGGTGCTTAGGTAGCTTTTGTATCCGGCTTAATCGGACAACTGTTTTAAAAGATAATTTTTAAGGCGGAACCTCTTTCCGCTGCATAATCCATTTTTTAACAATTGCAAAAATAAACATTCCAAAGAAGCCGGGCAATTTTCAGGGACCGGGTTGCACACCCCACTTTTACCAAAAGTCCGGGAAGGCCAGGTCGTCTGACCACTGTTTCCGGTATTTACAACATTCCATCCTCTCCTGCAGGCAAGCAGGTGGAAATGCTTGTCGACGGGAAAATAAAAAACAGGGCAACGAAATTATTTGATCACAATCCGCTTTTGGACAATGGTGTTGCCTGTTTCGATCAGAAGTAAATAAATGCCCGGCCTGTAACCGGAAGTATTTAATCGGCAGTTCGTACTGTTGGTGCTTAAACGGGTCAGTCTTTTCCCGGAATAATCGAAAACAGCAATTGATTTGATTACACTTTCTGATGTCAAATAGAGTATTCCGGAGACCGGATTGGGGTAAACGTTCAGGTGTTCTGCCGCGTTTTCTTCCACACTAACACAGTTGTCAATGTTTATTGCAAGTGTTTCGGCATCATTGGTGCAGGAGTCAAGGGTGATCTCGCTCACATCAATTGTCCCGCTGCCGACCGCCCCCCATAAAACAGTGACATGGCTGGTGCTGTCGTCTGTAATGATTTCGCCACCGGTAACCGTCCATAAAAAAGTACTGGCCGAGTCGCCTGCTGCCGAATAGCCAACCACATCATAATTACAAGCTAAGGAGTCGCCGATGATCCGGGGGGATGGGTTTTCGATAACAGTGATGAAGTCTTGTTTTAATTCGGTTTTCGTTATACCACCCGAGCTGTCCGTTACTGTCAGCTCAACATCGTAACTGCCAGGGTTATTGTAAATAACCGTGGGGTTCTGATAATTTGAGCTTGGCGGCAGGCCGCCTTCAAACACCCATGACCAGGGAGCGGCATCCACTGACCGGTCGGTGAATTGTACGGCTGTGCCTTCACAGGGCGTGCTGTCACTAACACTAAAATCAGCACTCAGTGTTGACGGGGGTTTGACAGCCAAAAAAGCGGTTTCGGTGCCCACATCCCCGACTTCGGTAGTGCTTCCGTCTGTAAGGTTAACGATCCGGAGGGTGTTCGTCGAGGTGGATGGACTGAAAGTTGATAAGTACATGGTTCCCGACTCTTTGTCGAAATCCATGGAATGGCCAAATCCTGACGAAGACTGGCCTATCGGCCCCACTTCCGTTACCGAGCCGTCGGTTTTATCAATTTCATAAAGTATGTCATCGTTTACATTTAAACCGTACATTTTTCCTTTTCCGTCGATGGCGATGCAGGTGAGGGCGGAAGCAACCCACTGGCTCCCAATCAGGGTGTAAGAGCCATCCACCTCGCTGATGGTGTAAATGGAACTTTTGCCGACAGTAGTGCCCTGTGCACTTAGACCGTACATGATTCCTTCATCTTCGTCGTAAGCCAGTCCCATCCAGATTTGTCCCGAAGGCGGTGGATGAATTCCCAGCAGGGTTTTGGCACCTGTAGCGGTGTCGATCTTGTAAAAACCCTGGTTGCTGATGCGGATGGCATAAAGTACATTGTCTGTGCCAAAATCTCCGCCGGTAAAATTTGGTCCTATGCTGCTGATTCCTGTTTTGCTTGCGTCGGAAAGGTGCATCAGTGTATATTCTCCATTACTATGACTTGCCCAATAGGCCAACGAATCTTGTCCAAAAGATGGTAAAGGGAGAATTAGGATCATGATAAAAAGGGCATAAATGTTTTTCATATCTCTGAAATCAGGTAAATCAAAAACTACAAATTTAGAAATGTTCTGGAGCAAGGCAACAATTTTACGCTTTGAAGTTAGCCGAAACTATATGACCAAAACCCCGATCCCTTTTGAATAGGGGTATACATGGCATTTCAAAGTGGAAAAGTAAATTTTTTTGAAAAAATGGGATAACTTTTTGTCAACTTTGTTGTTGCAATTCCAACTAAAGAAAGGTAGCCCCCCCCAACCCTCCTGATTTTCAGAAATCTAAGGGAAGCCCCCGGCTCCTCTCCTCAGGGGAGGGCCGGGCTGGGGTTTCTTTAACCCCTCCTAAATCCTCCTCAGGGGGGAGGACGGGGGGACTCTTTACGATTTTGGGATGCCCCCACTCTCCCTCTCCTTAGGGGAAGGGGCAAACCCTGCGGCTTATCCTATCAGGTCAACACTGCGTTTGACGAAGTCGCTCATCTCTTTTCCCTTGAGCAGGCTGGTCGAAAGGCGTGCCAGATCATACAACTGGCTCACCAGTTTGTCCTGTACTTTTTCGTCTTTTTCTTTCAGCATTTTTCCGATGAGAGGATGGTTGGTGTTCACTACCAGTTCGTAGCTCTCGGGCAGCCCGCCCAGCCCCATCATGCCGCTTCCGCCAACGGCTTCCATATCTTTCATCCGGCGCATAAACTCGTTCTGGACGATCATCACCGGCAAATCACTTTCGCTGAGGTTTTCAAACTTTACATTGAATTTCTGCTTGTCGATATTGCGTTCAAACGCGGCCTTGACTTTGTCCTTTTCCTTATCGTCAAGCCTGGAAGGCACTTCTTCGTCCTTTTGAATCAGCTTGTCAATGGTGTTGGAGTCCACACGGGCAAAAGCCGAGTTCTCGAATTTCTGTTCCAGGTTCTGGATAAAGTGGTTATCGAGGACGCCGTCCATCAAAAGTACATCGTAACCCCGTTCTTTGGCTGTTTCAATGTAGCTGTGCTGCTCGTCAGCGTTGGTAGCGTACAGGTAAATCAGCTTTTTGTCCTTGTCGGTCTGCGTTTTTTCGATGTGTTTTTTGTACTCTTCAAAAGTGAAGAACTTTTCCTCGGTGTTTTTCAACAGCGCGAATTTTTTCGCCTTCTCATAAAATTTGGGCTCCGAGATCATGCCGTATTCGATGAAAACTTTGATGTCATCCCACTTTTTCTCGAAGTTTTCGCGGTCGTTTTTAAAGATTTCCGCCAGCTTGTCGGCCACCTTGCGGGTGATGTAGCTGGAGATCTTTTTCACACTCTGGTCGCTTTGCAGGTAGGAGCGACTGACGTTCAGCGGAATGTCGGGCGAGTCGATGACGCCGTGCAGCAGGGTCAGAAACTCGGGTACGATGCCTTCTACAGAGTCGGTAACAAACACCTGGTTGCTGTACAACTGGATTTTGTTTTTCTGCAGTTCGTAGTCTTTCTTCACCTTTGGGAAGTACAAGATTCCTGTCAGGTTGAAGGGGTAGTCCACGTTCAGGTGGATGTGGAAGAGCGGTTCCTCGAAGGTCAAGGGGTAAAGCTCGCGGTAGAAACTCTTGTATTCCTCATCGGTTGCTTCCGAAGGTTTCTTCTTCCACAAGGGGTTGGTGTTGTTGATGATTTTGGGTTTGGTAACCGATTTGGTCCTGGGTTTGCCATCCTTGTCCTTTTCGCCTTCAACGGGCTCTTCAACGGTTTCCGTCCCGAACTGAATGGGGATGGGCAAGAACTTACAGTACTTGTTCAGCAGTTCGCTGATGCGGTAGTCTTCCAGAAATCCGGTGTTGTCATTGTCGATGTGCAGAACGACTTCAGTTCCGCGGTCTTCTTTTTCAATTTCTTCCAAAAGGTACTCGGGGCTGCCGTCGCACTCCCAACGAACGGCTTTGGTTTTGCCGCCCTTTTTGTAGGTCTTGGTTTTGATCTCCACCTTTTCGGCAACCATGAAGCTGGAATAAAACCCCAATCCGAAATGGCCGATGATGGCATTGCGCTCGGCTTCGCTTTTGGTTTTGAATTTTTTCACGAACTCCTCGGCGCTGGAAAAGGCGATCTGGTTGATGTACTTTTCCACCTCGTCGGCCGTCATGCCGATGCCACGGTCGGTCACCTTGATGGTTTTGTTTTTCTTGTCCACCTCAACCCGGATGGTCAGGTCACCCAGTTCGTCTTTGAATTTGCCCAGCGATGCCAGGGTTTTCAGTTTCTGGGTGGCGTCAACGGCATTGGATATCAATTCCCTCAGGAAAATCTCGTGATCCGAGTAAAGGAATTTTTTAATGATCGGAAAAATGTTCTCCGTTTTAATGTCGATTGTTCCTTTTTTCATGGTTCAAAATGTTTTTGAGGTTTGGCAAGGCATGAACAAAGCATGTGCCAAGCCGTCAGGGGTGACAAAATGTCCAGGCAGAAGAGGGAGGGGATTTGAGATTGGTGATTTGAGATTAGTGATTAGTGCTTGGTGACTGAAGACTGGCGACCCGTCTCCTTCGGAATCTGGGCAGGCTGCCGACTGGTGAAATAACGGAATAAAAGTTCCGCGTAGCGGATGCATTCTTGTAGAAAATAATACCAAATAAAGTAGATTC
>JAJRWG010000250.1 GCA_024276895.1 Bacteroidota bacterium | reverse complement strand
CTTTTTCATCGGTTTACCCTACGCGGCACTGACGGTTTTTCTGGTCGGTTCCATTTTCAGGTACTATCGTTTAGGGTTTAAAGTTTCCTCGCTGTCCTCACAATTCCTTGAAGGGCGGGAACTTTTTTTCGGCAGTCGGCCTTTCCACTGGGGCATCATTTTTCTGTTCTTCGGCCATGCCACGGCTTTTTTGTTTCCAAAAACTGTTTTGCTGTGGAACAGTATTCCCCTGCGACTGGTCATTCTTGAGGTAACGGCCCTGGGCTTTGCCTTATCGGCCTTGTTCGGGCTTTTGATGCTGATACAACGGCGATTCAAAAACCGGAGGCTGTGGACTGTCACCACCAAAATGGACGTTTTTGTTTACCTGATGCTCCTCACGCAAATCGTTTCCGGAATCTGGGTGGCCTATTTTGCCCGCTGGGGCTCGTCATGGTTCGCCTCCTCGCTCACCCCTTACCTGTGGTCGCTGTTCACCTTCACCCCTGACCTGGCCAT
Organism: Bacteroidota bacterium; assembly: GCA_024276895.1. Lineage (GTDB taxonomy): Bacteria > Bacteroidota > Bacteroidia > Bacteroidales > F082 > B6-G9. The sequence continues at coordinate 8,440 of JAJRWG010000250.1, read as the reverse complement.
CGTTGCGGCCATGCCACTGTCGGTACAAATCCACATTGTTTCGGCCTTTATTATTGTCGGCATGATTCCTTTTACACGCTTTGTTCACTTTTTGGTGTACCCCTTTGCTTACCTGACAAGGAGTTACCAGTACGTCATCTGGAACTGGGACAGAAAAAAGATCAGGACATCGCGTAAACTGGTGAATGGGGTGAGATCGAAAAATAACTGATCCCTGCCTGAAAACCCAGAGCCTGACTGTTCTCCGTTATTTAGCGAAGGCAGGCAGGAACATAATCCGAAACCAATTATCCAATAACCAATAACAAAAAACATGGCATTACCGGAAATTCTTGATTTTAAACAGGAAAGAATCAGAACGCTGCACTACACCTGGATTGCGTTTTTCATCACATTTTATGTTTGGTTCAACATGGCGCCGTTGGCGACCACCATGCTGAACAGCATCGACTGGCTTACAAGAGACCACATTAAAGTACTGGCCATTTGCAATGTAGCCCTGACCATCCCCGCCCGGATTGTCGTCGGAGCGCTGATCGACCGCTACGGCCCGCGCATTGTGTTCAGCTTGCTGATGATCACCATGGCCATCCCAGCCTTTTTATTCGCCTTTGGGAACACCTTTATGCAATTGCTCATTTCGCGACTCATTCTCGGTTCCATCGGTGCAGGCTTTGTGATAGGCATTCGCATGGTTGCCCAGTGGTTCCCGCCGAAAATGGTTGGCAGGGCCGAAGGCTTCTACGCCGGTTGGGGTAACTTCGGCTCGGCATGGGCCGCGATGACTTTGCCCTGGATTGCCCTCCATTTTTTTGGCGGTGAAAACGGCTGGCGCTACGCACTGGCCATCAACGCCGGCGCTTCGCTGGTGTACGGCATTGCTTACTATTTTCTGGTTCGCGACGTGCCCAAAGAAGGTGCAACCAAAGCCTACCATTTCAAAAGGGCCAAAAAAACACAGCCCATGACCGTTACTTCATACAAGGACCTGATCCAGTACCTTGTCTGGTCCTTTCCCCTGGTGGGTGCCATGGCCATACTGACCTGGAAGATCGGCAGTGTAAGTGTCAGCGGGAAGGAGATACTGTCAGCCGATGTGGTGAACATTATCTACGGTATTCTGGCACTGATCTTTGTTGCACACGTCATTAAAGTTCTGCAGATTAATCTGCCCGGACTGCGTGCGGGCATCCCTGAAAATGAAAAATACCGCTGGGGGAATGTGGCTGCACTGAACAGCACCTACTTCGCCAACTTCGGCGCAGAACTGGCAGTGGTTTCCATGCTTCCCATGTTTTTTGAAAATGTTTTCAGAAATGTCACCAACAGCCAGGGTGATTACATTATGACAGCCACATTTGCCGGAATCATTGCATCATCATTCGCCTTTGTGAACCTCTTTGCCAGGCCGCTGGGCGGATTGCTTTCAGACAAAATGAACAACCGCAAACGCACCATGCTGATCTATATGTTAGGCATCGCAATCGGTTTCTTTTTTATGGCCATCATTGCCAGGTACGGCACCATGGGTGAAGACGGCATCAGGACACTGGAACCCTTGTTCAACGGGATGTGGTGGCTGGTTGTAGCCGTCATCATCACTATCACCACTTCTATTTTTGTACAGGGAGCCGAAGGAGCCACCTTTGCCATTATTCCCATGATTAAAAAAGAACAGACGGGACAGATTGCCGGTATGGCTGGAGCCTACGGAAATGTGGGCGCAGTGGTTTACCTGGTACTCTATTCGCTGGTTGACGACAAGACCTTTTTCTACATCTTGTCTGCCGGCGCCTTCGCCAGTTTCGTGTTTTGCTGGATCATGCTCCGCGAACCCAAAGGATCGTTTGCGGATGAATGAGAATTTACGGTTTACGAATGACGGTTTACGAATTACGAAAACGAACTACGAAATAATTGAAACATAAAATAGAATGATTTAAGAAAAAAACATGACGGCGAAGCCGAATGACGCGCGCAGCGCAAATGACAACGCATGACGGCCGCAGGCCAAATGACGCCCGAAGGGCAATTGACGGCCGCAGACCAAAAATAACCAGTGACCAATAACAAAACCCAACAATAAAATGAAAATAAACCTTTCAACCTGGAATGTCGAAGACGAACAATTCTGGAACCAGACCGGCAAAAAAATCGCGTTTAAAAACCTGTGGATTTCCATCCCTGCGCTTTTGCTGGCTTTTGCAGTGTGGATCATGTGGAGCATCATTGCTACCAAGCTCAAAGAATTTGGCTTTAATTTCGGGATGATCACCCCCGAAATGAGTCCCGAGCAGGTTACGGCCAAACTGAAGGAGATTAACAGTCTTTACTACACCCTTCCCGCCATCGCGGGTCTCGCCGGTGCCACCCTCCGCATCCCCAATTCATTTCTGATTTCGCTGGGTGGTGGCAGGAATGTCATTTTTGTGACCACCCTCTTGCTGCTGATACCTGCTATCGGCGTTGGCTTTGCCCTTCAGGATGTGAACACACCCTACTTTACTTTTGCCGTTTATGCCGCCCTTTCGGGTTTCGGGGGAGGGAATTTCTCTTCTTCCATGAGCAACATCAGTTTCTTTTTTCCCAAACGCATGCAGGGCACCTCGCTGGGTCTCAACGCCGGTATCGGCAACCTGGGCGTCGGTGTGATGCAAAAAACCATTCCCTGGGTTATCGGATTTTACCTGTTTTGCGCCATCGGCCCTGACGGAACCAAAGTCTGTGGTGAAGCCCTCTCGGGCCTCCAAAATGCCGGATGGGTATGGGTACCCCTGCTTGCTCTGGCGACCATTGCCGCCTTTTTCTGGATGAACAACGTGGTTACGGGAACGCCCAAGCTGCCTACAACCATCCAGGGAATTTCAAAAACATTTTACATGGTAACACTCGGACTTGTAACTGCCGGAATCGGTGCTTACCTGCTCATCGGACTCCAAATCAACATGTGGATTGTGCTGCCGGTAGTCATCGTGCTGACGGTAATGATGATGAAGTACGTCACTCCGGGTGAAATCAAGACCAACCTGAACAAGCAGTTTGCCATTTTCAGAAACAAACACAATTGGGTGATGACCATCATCTACACCATGACTTTCGGCTCGTTCATCGGTTTTTCGGCTGCTTTCCCCAAGTTGACGCAAGACATCTTTGTTTACAGCAACCCCAACGATCCGAGTTTTATCAATCCTAACGCCCCCAACTTTTTGATGTGGGTTTTCCTCGGTCCTGTGATCGGTGCGCTGATCCGTCCGGTGGGAGGCTGGTTCTCAGATAAGATCAACAGCGGCGCCAAGGTAACCGCCATCAGCACCATTGCGCAGATACTGGCGACCCTGGCCGTTGCATACTTCGTGATACAGGCGCGGAACAGCGACACGCCCGAAAAATACTGGTGGCCCTATTTCATCTTTTTCATGATCCTGTTTTTAACAACCGGTATCGGAAACGGCTCCACTTTCAGAAGCATTCCATACATTTTCAGCAAGGAGCAGGCCGGGCCGGTGCTGGGCTGGACGGCTGCTATCGCAGCTTACGGGGCATTCATCATCCCCAAGGTCTTCGGACAACAAATCAAAAACGGCACGCCCGAATACGCACTTTACGGTTTTGCCATTTATTATTTTGTTTGCCTTGTGCTCAACTGGTGGTTCTATCAGGGGCCGAAAGCGGAAATTAAAAACCCGTAAACCAATTTTGACTTAACCAAACGAAAAACAAATGGATTGCAGGGATTGCAGCAATAAGCGGTGCTATCTGAACACCAATTGCCTGAGCTCATGGCTCGAATACGTGGAAACGTTTAAAACCAGGAAACTCATCTCCGCCGGAATGAAAGTTTTTACCGAAGGGGATCTGGTAACCGGCATCTACGTCATTTGTTCGGGAAAATTAAAGATTACCATGAAAACCGGAACTTCCAGGGAATCCATCATCCGTCTGGCAGCAGACGGCCAGGTGCTTGGCCACCGCGGTATCAGCAAAAATATGATCTACCCCATTTCGGCCGAAACCCTGGAAGATTCGGAACTGGCTTTCATCCCGAATGAAGTTTTTTTTAAGCTGCTCAAGCACAACGTTGACCTGAGTACTTTCATGATGATGTTTTTTGCCGATGAATTGATGCGCTCGGAACAAAAATTCCGGATGCATGCCCTTGCATCCGAAACGATGAAGGTTGCATCGGCACTTTGTATGGTTGTTGATGCATTTGGCTATGTGAACGACACCCAACAGATAGACTCACCCATGAGCTTTTCCGATCTTTCAAATTTTGCTGAAGTCTCAAAAAATGTGTTTCTGAAAGCCATCAACAATTTATCGGATTCAAAGATCATTAAAATCAATAAAAATAAAGTGACTGTTTTGGATGAACCGGCTTTAAGAAAAATGGCCTATCCGGTAACCGCCGCGTTCACTGCCAGTTAATCTTGCACCTATTGAAAGCAAAGCCGCTTTAGTGTTATTATGAAACGAAAGTGCGAAACCTGTACTCACTACAATTGCTTCATCAACAAATATTGTTCTGATGAATGGAAACCGATCATTACCTACAACAAAACAACCACCGATTACCCCACCGGGGCCACTATTTTCTCGGAAGGCGAACCCGTTACTGGAATCTATGAGATCTATGCAGGAAAGATCAAAATCGTAAGCTCATACGGCAACGGCAAAGAGCGCATCGTCAGCTTTGCCACGAAAGAGCAAATACTGGGTTACCACGGCCTGGGCGGGAAAATGATTTATCCCGTAAAAGCCGTTGCGCTGGAAGAATCGCAGGTCACTTTTATCCCCATCGACATTTTTTATAAGGCCGTTAAAGCCAACCCCGACATGGCTCTGTACCTGGTTAAGTTTTTTGCTGACCAGCTAAAAGCATCCGAAACCCGCATGAAACTGTTTGTCGTAATGACGGCCCTGGAAAAAGTAGCCCATGCCCTGCTTACCATTGTCAATTCTTTCGGCTTCGACAATCAGGACGAAACCATGCTGGCTTTTACCCCCTCGCGCAAAGACATCGCCAACCTTTCGGGAACAACCTATGAAACGGTTATCCGGGTGCTTGCTGAATTTGAAAAAACCGGCATCATTAAACCGGAAGGCAAGATGATCCGCGTGCTCAATCTCTCCTTTTTGAAAGATATCTGCGAAAAGTACAGTTTTTGATGGTTGTGTAGCTTTCCGTAAGAAGTAGTGGCCACAACTTCCTCGCAATTATTTCTTGGCGTAATGGACAAAAAGGAGGCTCAAAACCTCTGTGCTGTTCATACTTACCGGCTTCGAAGACATTCAAAGCTTGAAATCTCTCTTCAAGACAAAGGCCAATAACCTAATTTTCAGCAACGAACAAATATCCCGTGCTATCAATATTCACCGCTGCCCCGTCCTCGATCAAAAGCTTGTTGCACCAGACTGAATCACTGACCTGGGGATAGATACTCAGTCCGGCCGGTATGACCACATCAGATTTTGAGTAGGGTACAACACCCATTTCCCAGTTGGCGGGGTTTCGCCACAAGCTGTCAACCGCACCGGTCCAAGTATAAAAACGGTAATAATCGAATTGCTCAATGACGTCACCATTGTTTTTTATAACGGTCAAATGCAGGGTATCGGTACTTATTTCCAGCTTGCAGAAGTGATAGGATTTATCCACCTTGATGATGTTCGGGTAGTTGGAATCGGGGGTGTACAGCGGTGCACCGCCACCGCCGGTGGTGATGTGTTCCACACGTTTCGTAACAGCTCTGGCGTAATAATGATTGTGACCCGCAAATACAAACTGAACGCCATACTGCTCACAAAGCGGTTGCAGAACACTCTGAACCTGGGCATTGTTGCCGTGCACCCCGGCAGACCACCCGGGTTCGTGAAGAATTAAAATCTTCCACTTTTTGGTGGTTCCCGACAGCTCACTCACCAGCCACTGGTATTGCGGACTTCCTACGGTGTAGGTGGTGTATTGATCGATGATGATAAAATGAACCGGTCCGTAGTCAAACGACCAGTAGTACCTGTCAGCACTGTAGAACGGATAGGGGAAATACTTTGCAAACAAAGTACCGGCTCCTTCGTGGTTACCCATGCAGGCCAACAGCGGAAGCGTTCTGAGCATCTGTTGCAACCGCTGGTACTGCGGATCAAAAAACTGGTTGTCCCAGTCGGATTCGTTATTTCCGTTGGCAACCAGATCACCCGACAAAAGCAAAATACTCTGTGCGGTTGTATCGTTGGTATAGGTTTGGATGATTTGTGCGGCAACACTGTCATGGTCAACGGGATAGGTCCTGGTATCCCCGTAAAGCAGGATGGTGACGTCTGTGACACTGTCCGTTGGTCCCGTACGAAAATGCCCTGTGGCTGTATCAATGTCGGCAATAACCCTGTAATAATATTTCGTGGAGTTTAAAAGATTTGAAAGTGTGGCAGTATGCTGGTGATCTGTCCCGTACTCGGCAGTTTGCAGGTAGCCCGAGTTGTAGCTTGTGTCGGTTCCCCATTCAATTGAGCAGGTATAAGTATTGAACAGTTGCCATAAAGCGATCATCTCGGTGTTGACACCTGAGTAAATAAGATAGGGTGCTTTTCGGAAAACAGCCGGCGGAGGGACAGAACCCGGAAGCATCTGATAAACTGTCCTGCCTGACAGCATGTTTCCCCGGAGAACCTTGGTCTCGCCAAGGTAAGCGACATCCCCGCCAGCCTGGTTTGTCCACCCGGTATTTTCATGAACAGGCGCGATTTGTCCGCTTAACGCGGCCGGAGCAATGACGATGGTCAGCACAATGAATAATTGCAGGATACTGTCGGCGAAGAAGGCAAAACCCTTTCGTAAACGACTGCGCATGTTGAAATTACTTAACATATTCATTTTTTATTCTTTAATGCACCCTTTTTCCGGCCTGACCCGGCTCCGTAGCCTCCGGCTGTTCAGGTGCAGATCATTGCTTAAGCCTTCTTCGCTATTTTTTCCATGATGTGGTGGCTGTCTCCAAACTTGCATAGTGCATCGCAGTGCTCTCTCAATTCAGAAGTAAGGATATAAAGAATTTCCAGATTACTGTTGCGAACCGCAGGCCTCGTTAATTGCACTTTAACCTCTTTCTCCCGGTTGTCCGGGATCACGATGTAAAGCTTCGACTGATGTGCGGGCAATGAAAATGACAAGTCGGTCAGACGCAAAATGCCCGAATAAATGGAAGTGCTTTTTTCAACTTCAAACGCGCACACAATCCGGTTTGTCCCCTTTTCAAACCAAACGATGTCAATTAGCTTTATCGTATTGGAAGTTTCTTTGGGTACATTTATTTCAGGAAATTCTTTGATGCAAAGAAAAGAGAACTTGCTTCCATTGTAGGATTTTGAACGGTCGTTGGAAGCTGTAATGACATCGTAATTCAAAGCATTTCCAATCTTCAGCAAATGATATTGCATTTCGGAGTGAAGCTGGTTTTCTTCTTTTTCGTCAACAACCTTTTGACGGTTCTTCTCCGACTGCTTTGCGATCTTTTCCCAGTCCTTGTCTGTAAAAGCGGATTCCTGTCCGGCTAAGATGTTATTTTTACCTATCTCAAAAAGCAGGCCGCTGATGGCACCCAGGTCTGTGGAAAAGTGTTTTTTGAATTGTTGATTCTGCTGAATAATAACTTCACGCATCTGCAGGTATTCCTTCCATGAACCTAACTTCACTTTGCGTTTAAACAAAATGTTGAATCCATTTACAATAGCAGTATTGCAAGGTGGAATAATGGTGGGATGCAGAAAATACAAGATACTGGCCACGGCCGGGCCAAGTCCTTTTATTTTCTTTTCATCTAATTTGATGATTTCTTTCAGCAGGGTATTTTCATTTGTCGTATTCATGCAGTTTCCCAGGAACTGTCCAAAGTACAGCTTGTTTTCCCGGTTCTCGTAAATGTCGGGTATTCTCAGTTTTGGCTTCCAGTAGAAGGGATGCAAAGCCCCCTCAAAAACTTGCTTTTGCTCGGTAATACAGGTCAAAACAAACTCGAGCGAACTTCCTTTGAAATCGTTTGGAAAGACACCTTCCTTAATGTCGCTGATCACCTGGATAACCCCTCTTCGAATAGAACGAAATGCTTTTAACCGTTCTTCGTTATTCACGAACCAAGTATTGTACACCAGGCTTGAATTCTCTTTATATTGTTGAATCAATTCTTCCATCTTGCAACAGATCGCTACGCCGGTTCTTCCGGGATCGCCGTCAAAGTTTAAATTTCGGATAAATATAAGCCGAATTGCCGTATGCACGGAAAATGACAGGCAATTTTTTTGGCCGGGATATCGTAGTTCACTTTTGCCCTTACAGGTTCAGGTGTATCGGCTTAAAACCGTTGAAGAGGTTTTATTCGCCCAGGCTTTCCCCGATATAATGAATAACCACCCTGTTGGTGAGCCCTCTTTTTTTGATTGGGCT
>JAJRWG010000249.1 GCA_024276895.1 Bacteroidota bacterium | reverse complement strand
TCAAAACCGTTGAAGCTTTTAATGATGTTCACATTGCTCAGGTCCTCACCTACTTAAGATTGGGCAATTACAAACCTGGTTTGCTTTTTAATTTCCAAACCACAATACTTAAAAACGGAATAAAAAGAATAATAAACTGAAGTCAACACTTCAAAATAAAATTCAGCCTTGCTTTAAAATAAGCATCCTGCTTTTCACCTATTTCATTACTTTTGCCCACTTCGTTTTGCCACCATTTCTGTTTTCAGGAGATGGCTTCACATTAAAAGCAGGAACATGAATACAAAACCCGAATATATTTTTGAAAGCAGTTGGGAAATCTGCAACAAAGTCGGCGGCATTTACACCGTTCTTTCCACCAAGGCCAGGAGCGTGGTGGATGATTTTGGCGACAATTACATCCTGATTGGCCCCGATGTGTGGAAAGAAACCACGGAAAACCCTGACTTTGCAGAAGATCCGACCCTGTTTGCCGACTGGCGGCAAAAGGCGCATGAAGAAGGCCTGAAGATCAGGACCGGACGCTGGAACATCGAAGGAAACCCACTGGTTATTCTGGTGGACTTTTCCTACCTCTACGCCCGCAAGGACGAAATCCTGGCCAAATTCTGGGAAACCTACAAGCTGGATTCCATCCACGGCGGGTGGGATTATTTTGAGCCGGTGCTCTTTGGTTACAACGCAGGGCAGGTCATCAGAAGTTTTACCGAGTTTTACCTGGAGCCCCCGCACAAAGTTGTGGCACACTTTCACGAATGGATGACGGGTGCCGGAGTTTTGTATTTGAAGGAAAAAGTGCCCTCCATCGGTACGGTTTTCACCACCCATGCCACTGTGTTGGGAAGGTCCATTGCCGGAAACGGCCTGCCCCTCTATGCTGAAATCGACAGCTACAATGCCGGCACCATGGCTCGCAATTTCAATGTTATCAGCAAAAACTCACTTGAAACCATTTCCGCACACGAAGCCGATGCTTTTACCACCGTGAGCGGCATTACGAGTACCGAGTGCACGAAGTTGCTGGGCAAGAAACCCGACTTCATCACTACCAACGGTTTCGAAAGCGGTTTTGTTCCCAGGGGCAAACAGTTTGAAGACAAACGAAAAACGGCACGAAAAATCGCTTTTGAAACTGCCCGTACTATCACCGGACAAACTTACGATGACAATACTTTCCTGCTCATCACCAGCGGTCGTTACGAATTTCGCAACAAGGGAATCGACCTGTTTATCCGCGCCCTTGGAGAGCTCAACCGCAACAAAGCGGTCAAGCGACGGATACTGGCTTTCATCACCATTCCGGCAGACCATCGCGGACCGGCCAATGTGTTCCGCGGCAAAGAAAAAAAGAGCAATTACCTGACCCACAAGCTGAACTTCCAGGAACACGACCCCGTCCTCAATGAACTGGCCGCCCAGGGGCTGAACAACGGCAGGGACGACAAGGTGCACGTCATTTTTGTACCTGCCTACCTCAATGGAAACGATGGTGTCGTTAACCTGCCTTACTACGACTTTCTGATCGGCCACGACTTATCCGTCTTCCCATCCTACTACGAACCCTGGGGCTACACCCCCATGGAAAGTGTGGCTTTCAAGGTACCCACCATCACCACTAAAGTTGCGGGATTCGGCCATTGGGTGTCAACAACCTTCAAACTCACAACACCGGCTATCTCAGTCATTGAAAGGAACGAAAGTGATGACGATTCGGCTGTGAAAACGATCAGCGGCATTATCCGGAAAATGACAGCCTACGACAAGCTCCCGGAGCTCAGGAAAGAGCTGGAAACGGTTTTTAACGAAGCCCTATGGCAGAAGTTCATCGGCCCCTACTACCATGCCTGGGCACTGGCCCTCAGTAAGTCGGCCCCGCGGCAACCCGCCCTGCCGCCGGTTCCCAAAACCCGCACCCAACGCATCAAGGCCACCATCAAGCCCGACCGTCCCGAGTGGAAAAAAATACTGGTGCAGTCGCCACTCCCAAACAGCCAGCACCCTTTGAAAGAGCTGGCCTACAACCTGTGGTGGTCCTGGGACACCGAAGCAACGGAGCTGTTTGAAAGCCTTGCCGGTGACCGCTGGTACGAGTTGAATTACAACCCCGTGCGCTTGCTCGAGTCACTCACCGTAGAAGAAATTAAAAGACTGAAAGCCGACAAATCTTTCAACGAAAAACTGGAAAAAGTAAGCAGCAGGTTGCAGGCTTACATGGCTGAAGCCGACGGCGAGCCCAAAGAAATGGTGGCCTATTTCAGCATGGAGTACGGTCTGCAGGTCAGTCTGCAGATTTATTCGGGGGGACTGGGCATACTTGCCGGCGACTACCTGAAACAGGCCAGCGATTCCAACAAAAACATGGTGGGTATCGGCTTACTTTACCGCCAGGGCTACTTTAAGCAAAGCCTTTCGCTGCACGGCGACCAGATTGCGGAGTACCATTCCCAGAAGTTCACGCAGTTGCCGCTTCTTCCCGTTCGTGATGAAAACAACGAATGGGTGAAGGTAAAGATCGCCCTTCCCGGCAGGAATGTAACTGCCAAAGCCTGGAAGGTGAACGTGGGGCGCATCCCCCTTTACCTGCTTGACACCGATATTGAAGAAAATAGTCCCGAAGACCGCCACATCACCAACCGCCTGTACGGCGGCAACAATGAGCATCGGCTGAAACAGGAAATACTTCTGGGACTGGGCGGAGTACGCCTCATCAGCCAGTTGGGCCTCAAACCGAAAATTTACCATCTGAACGAAGGGCACTCGGCTTTCAGCGGATTGGAACGCATCCGTCAGTTGATGGAATCCGAGGGGCTGGACCTTTACAGTGCCTCCGAAGTGGTGCGTTCCTCTTCACTTTTCACTACCCATACACCGGTTCCGGCCGGCCACGATGCCTTCGAGGAACATCTGATGCGTGCGTACATGTCACATTTTTGTGAATATTTTAAAATCAGCTGGGAGGAATTTATCGGCCTGGGCAGGTTTAATCCAAACAATCAGGACGAAAAATTTTCCATGAGCGTACTGGCTACCAAGCTTTCACAGGAAGTTAACGGGGTGAGCAAAATTCATGGCCGTGTTTCGCGCGAAATGTTCCAGCCCCTGTATCCGGGTTATTATTCCGGCGAACTGCACATTGGCCACGTAACCAACGGTGTGCACTATTTTACCTGGACCGACCGCCTCTGGCAGAAAACCTACAGACAAACCTTCGGGGAAGATTTCGAACAAAACCAGTCCAAAGCAGAACTGTGGGACAGGATTTACGACCTCCCCGACGAGGAAATCTGGGAAAACCGCCTGAGCATGAAACGTAAACTCATCGCGGACATCAAGGGGAAAATCAAACGAGACCTCACCCGGAGGCACGAAAACCCCAAGGTCATGCTGAACTCCATGGCACAGCTCAATGAGCAGACCCTCATTTTGGGTTTTGCCCGCCGGTTTGCCACCTACAAAAGAGCACAGTTGCTGTTTTCCAATCCGGAGCGTCTGTCGGCCATTGTCAACCGCCAGGACAGGCCGGTGATCTTTCTGTTTGCCGGCAAGGCACATCCCAACGACGGAGCCGGACAGGAACTGATCAAAAAGGTTGTAGAAATTTCGAGGCAGCCTGAGTTTATCGGCAAGGTTATTTTCCTGCAGGATTACGATATGACCGGCGGCAAGCTGCTCACCAGTTGCGTGGATGTCTGGCTCAACACCCCTACCCGGCCGTTGGAGGCTTCGGGCACCAGCGGCGAAAAAGCCATCATGAACGGGGTGATCAACTTCAGCGTGCTGGACGGCTGGTGGGCAGAAGGTTATCTGCCCGAAGCAGGATGGGCCATCGAAGAAACACGAACATTTGAAAATCAGCAGTTCCAGGACGAACTGGACGCCGAAATCATTTACAACATCCTGGAACAGGAAATCATCCCCACTTACTACGACAAAGACAAAAACGGACTTCCGTTGCAATGGATTTCACACATCAAAAACACCATCGCAAAGATTGCCCCGCACTTCACCATGCAGCGCATGCTGGACGATTACTACGAAAAGTTTTACAGCAAGTTGTTTGTCACTGCCGGCAAAATGAATGACCAGGGATTTGAACGTGCCCGCAAACTGGTGACATGGAAAAATAAGATCCGCCAGTCGTGGGACAGCATTACCATGGAATCGCTGATGGTACCCGACCCCAACTCGGGGCCGATGGAATTTGGCAAGCACTTCGTGGCCGAACTGGTACTGCGCATCCCCGGTTTACAGGCGGCTGACATCGGGGTGGAGATCGTTATGGGAAACAAAGCCAACGGCGACATCAAGGAAATCAGTTTCAGAAAAGCCCTGCAAGCCACACCGCTGGACGATGGCAAGGTTAAATACACCTGCGATTTCCCGCTGGAACAGGCCGGCGTTCATGATTATGCTTTCCGGATTTTCCCCACCCATCCCGACCTGAAGTACCGGATGGACTTCCCACTGGTGAAATGGGTGTAAACGGAAAAGGGACGCATGGGGCTGACCGGTCAGCCGGTGACTTCAACAATTACCGCATCACCCACTTTCACGCCAAGCAGCGAGGCGGCTTCGCCCTCGTTCATGGCTACCTCCAGCAAACCGTTGACTGAGAAAATCGCCACCAGGTCACCGGGGTTGGCATCGCCGTACGCTTTGCTGATCTTCTGTACCCTGCCCGTGCGGATTTGTATCTGAAACGGGCGCTTGTCAACAACCTCTGTCAGCAGTTTTTTTGAGATATTCGTGATGATGTTCTTGTAGTCGTCGATGTGAATGATCACGCCGCGGATACCATCTTTATCGCGGATGGGCTTCAGCGGGATGCCGGGATTGACGGCCTCCCTGAGCTCACCCAGTTCTTCCAGACTGCCGCCTCCAGCAAGGTGAACGGCAGCTTTCACAAAACGGTCGCGGCTTGAAAAGGTCAGGCTCTCCGCCTCCTGGGGAATGTTCAGTGAAATGATCTTTTCGGGAGCTTCTTCCAACAGCAGCGAAAAAATGCCATTGTCTGCACCGATAAAATACTGCTTGTGATAATAGACTACTGTGTGCGGCCGTTCCATGGATTCTTCCGTATTCACGGCGATGATGTGCACCGTCCCCTCAGGAAAAGCGGGGAACGCGTTTTTCAGCACCCAGGCAGCGTGTGCTACGTTGAAAGCCTTGATGCGATGGGTAATGTCAACAATCCTGGCCTCCGGCATCAGACTCAGAACAGCACCTTTGACCGCCGCTGCATAGTAACCTCTGTCGCCCCAGTCGCTGATTAAGGTAATAATTGCCATCTGATTGTCTGAATTTTAGATTGTTAGCTGTCAGGCACCGATGCCGGCCAAAAGGTCAAAATTAATTCTTTTGTTCCGATTCACGGACTTATTTTTAATATTTTTGGAAAATGGTTTTTTTTATCAAATCACCAAATTTTCAAATTCTCAAATTACCACATTTTCAAATTACCACATTTTCAAATTCTCAAATTAACCCTTCTTTCTAATGAGCGAAACCATCTTACGTCTTGATACGGGAACACCGCTGGAGATTTACGGCCCGGGCGACAAAAACCTGAACATCATCAAAGCCTTGTTTCCCAAGCTGAAAATCGTTGTCCGCGGCGACATGATCAAGCTGATCGGTGCACAGCAGGAAATTGTCGACTTTGAAAAGCGGTTTGACCTGCTTTTGCTGCACTACGAGCGTTTCGGCAAGATCAACGAAGACGTGGTACGGCAAATAATGGGCGAAGACGAGAAAAGTGGCGAAACAGCATTTGAAAACAAGGATGTTTTGGTTTACGGACGTCACGGGAAACTGATCAAAGCACTAACGGTCAACCAGATGACAATGGTTGAGAAATGCAGGGAAAACGACCTGGTGTTTGCCATCGGCCCTGCCGGAACGGGGAAAACCTACACGGCCGTCGCCCTCGCTGTGCAGGCGCTGAAGAACAAGGAAGTCAAAAAGATCATCCTCACCCGTCCTGCCATCGAAGCAGGGGAAAGCCTGGGTTTTTTGCCCGGCGACCTGAAGGAAAAGATGGACCCTTACCTCCAGCCCCTTTACGATGCCCTGCGCGACATGCTCCCCATGCAAAAGTTCCTTTCCTACCTCGAAGACGACACCATCGAAATTGCACCCCTGGCTTTTATGCGGGGACGGACACTGAGCAATGCCTTTGCCATACTCGACGAGGCACAAAACGCTTCCGAAAGCCAGATCAAAATGTTCCTGACACGCATGGGTAAATCTTCAAAATTCATTGTCACAGGAGATGTCACCCAGATTGACCTTCCCAAAAAAACCCAATCGGGCCTGCTGCAAACCGAAAAAATTCTGAAAGGCATCAAGGGCATCAGCTTTGTTTACCTCGACGGCAGGGATGTGGTCAGGCACAAACTGGTGACGAAGATTATTGATGCTTACAGTAAAAAAGCGTAAACCTAAGGATTGCCCCCTGCTCAGTATCAAAAGGTCGTTGGCCGTCAACAGTCCCGGCCCGGCCTTAACTTGCTGAAAAGCTCATGTTGTTTATTTGCCGGTGGTACAAAAATGAGTTTAGCGGATTGGTGACAACAACAGACCGGTTAGTTTTATTTTTAATTTTGCAAGACGTAAAAACAGCATAAAATCATGGGATTCGAAACGACAGACAGCAAAGAACAAAAGGGTTACCAGGCGTTCAGGATCCCTGACAAACTCAAGATCAATGACAGCAAAGTTTACCTGAAAAAAGTCGGTAACGCTATTTACATCATTAAAAGAAAACCGAAAATCGTTCTGCGTAAGTTTCAACGATTTCCGCCTGGCACTATTGGTATTTCCACC
>JAJRWG010000019.1 GCA_024276895.1 Bacteroidota bacterium | reverse complement strand
GCGATATTGATCAGCAGCAAGGTGTAAAGTACCGTTTTGGTCTAAACCTCCAATCCAGAAAGCCGAAGTAAAAAGTGTGCTTTTTCCGCTCCCTTTCGGGAACTCAAACAATGTACTATCGACTTCGATAACATCAGACCCCGGCCAAAAATGATTGTTGTAGGCATAAATCCTGGTCCGGATGTTTCCGATATCCAGTGTGTCGTAAAAATACCGGTTATTTAAATCGATGAATACACGCCCCTGTGAGACAGTATCTATCTGATCGTTTTCGTCAATGATGATGTAATATTGTTCATAGTACGGATCAGTAAAGTTGTAGAACTTGTCATAATCAAAGTAATAGGTAATGGTACTGTCGGTAAACGAATCGGCATAAGGAGCAAGGAACACCCTGAACGAAAGCCCTTCGGGGCTGTAGTCGTTGGCGGTTACGTTTACGGTTATGTATTCACCCAGTCGTCCTGTTACGGTGTCGTTTACGGCAACGGGTGGCTGCGCGAGGGCAATGTTTGTTGCCAGCAAAAACAATAAAATGGTTGCGATTTTTTTCATGGCTTTACATTTTTAATGAATAAGTGTTTGTTGCTTTAAAGACGAAAAGTTTGTTCAGGAAGTTGCCCGATTACGAAAAGTTCTGTTGTTATTTTGCCCCTTTGTGTACAAGTTTGCGTGGTGGCGGTGAGAAAACCTAAAACAACTTTGTCATTTCGACCCTTCGTGTGCAGGATTGTGCGGTAGGGGGAGAAATCCCCTGAGCGCGAACCATGCTCCCGGGGGATTTCTCCTCTCTCGCCTCAGGCGAGATCGTCGAAATGACATCGTTTTTTCAGGGGATATCTCGACGCTTTGCTTTCCCCGAAATGACAGCCGGTTTTTAAACCGGGGGCCGTTTGATCTCCAGTTTCCGCATGCGCGAGCGCAGTGTCTCCGGGTGCATGTCCAGTATGCGGGCAGCGCCGCTGGGGCCATCCACCCGCCAGTATGTTTTTTCCAGCACCCTGATGATGTATTGTCGTTCGAATTCGGCCAGGGGGAGGAGTTGCCCCTCTTCTTCAAAACCGGGTTTCAGTAATGGCTCGACAGTTAGTGATTTTCCGGTGGAAACAATAACGGCCCTTTCGATGATGTTTTCCAATTCGCGGATATTGCCGGGCCACGAATAGGCTTGCAACTGCCTGATGGTTTTTTTAGGTACCCGCTTTATTTTTTTTCCCAGGCTGCGGTTAAATCGTTTTACAAAGTGCTCTGCCAGAAGAGGAATGTCGGTAATACGGTCGCGTAAGGGCGCAATGGTAACAGGATAAACATTGAGGCGGTAATACAAATCTTTCCTGAACAGCTTTTTCCTGATCTGTTTTTCAAGGTTACGGTTGGTAGCAGCAACGATCCTTACATCCACCTTTATTGTTTTGGGGTTGCCGATGCGCTCGAATTCACCTTCCTGTAAAATCCGGAGTAGTTTCGACTGGAGTTCAACCGGAATTTCACCTATCTCGTCAAGAAAAATAGTGCCGCCGTCAGCCAGTTCAAACCTGCCGATCTGTTTTTGGACGGCTCCTGTAAAAGCACCCTTTTCGTGGCCGAACAACTCACTTTCGATGAGCGTGGCGGGCAGTGAAGCGCAGTTCACTTTGATAAAAGGTTTGTGGCGCCGTTTGCTCAGTTTATGAATGGATGCCGCAAAAAGTTCCTTGCCGGTTCCCGTTTCACCTTCCAGCAATACCGTGGAATCGGTGGGCGCCACCTGCTTGATCCTGTAAAGGGAATGCATCAGGGGTTCGCTTTCCCCGATAATTTTTTCGAAACCGTACCGGTTTCCAATCTCTTTGCGCAGGTAAACATTTTCAGATTCCAACTGGTCTTTTAATGCTTGTAATTCGGTAATAACCTGTTGCAGTTTTTCTTCTGTTTCCCTGAGTTTGCTTATATCAATGGCCATCCCCACCAGATACTCTTCGCCGTCAATAAACACGTAATTGGCCGTGTCGATTACCGGAATTTTTTTCCCTGACTTTGTGAGTATGTTTTGTTCTAAGGTTTGTTCTGTTTTTTCATTAAATAATTTACTTATGATTTCCGCATTGATATCCTTTGCGCTTTCTTCCATGAAATCATAGGCATCTTTGCCATACAATTCATCTTCCGAATAGCCAAGAATGGTTTCCAGATTTTTATTCCACATCACCAGTTTGTTATTCTTGTCAAAAACATAAGCAAATTCCGGCATGCTTGATAAAACAGGCCTTCCGGCTAACAATGTTTTGTGTTTATTATCCATCTACAACAGATTTTAATCAGAAAAACGTTAAATATAATGAAAATTACCCAATGAACGGCAGCATAAATTTTTACTGTACAATACGCCTGTCAGCTTGCTGTTGATTAGTCATTACTTTTTGTAAAAAATGGAGGCTTTCGGCCCGGGCTGTAAAAAGAAGGATTGAAACACGCCGAAGCGCAATCAGGCTACCCGCTTGTACAGAGCCACACGCCAGGGAAAGGACTTGCTGTAGTGAACCCTTTCAAAGCCGTTTTGGCGGATGAGTTCGTCCATCATTTTTTCGGAATGGATTTGGGTGCGGAAGGGGTTCCGGGTAATTTTAAAATACAAATGGGCCAGCTTGTTCACTGCCCTTGCAACGGCACCGTCCAGGGGATAAACCAGGCCGTAATACTTCCCGGCTTTGGCCGTTGAATGATTGATCAAATCTTTCACCTCAGGGTAGCAGCACACCACTTTTTCCAGGGTTACGATGTCGTGTTTGCCAATATCTGAATAGCAGTCAACAAAATCTGCGTAAATGTGCCGGGCCTTGTTGTCAAAGCTTTCCTCCTTCACCAATTGCCGGGCAGTGTTAATGTAAGCTTTGGATGCGTCAACATCCGTTGCCTGTGAAACACCTTTTTTCAGCAGTTCGATTTGAATCACGCCAATACCGCCCCCGATATCCAGCAGCGACAAACCGGCAAGCTCCTCCTGCCCAAGCGCGTTCAGCAACAGCCTGGTTGTTTTGTTGGGACCTTTCTTTTTGTAGCGTTTCAGGTTTTTCCTTGCTTCTTTTTCATCAAAAATAGTTTCGGCTCCGATACAATGTGCACAAGTCATTAGTGGTTTTTTTTATGGTTAGAAGATGCAAAACTAATATAGTTTTTGGCAATGTCAGGAGAAACAGCCTTAACGGCAATTTTGTTCACGTCAGATTCAGGTGAATATGGTGCCGGAAACAGTAGTCTTAAAAGACAGAACAACAGCTTAATCAAATCGCGACCGGGTTCCTTCAACTTGTTTTAATGAACTGGTTTTGTAAGTTTTTCCAATCCTTTTCGACTAAAGAACAAATCCCTTTCAATCAACGCTGCAATCTGTTTAAATACAACTTCATGCATTGCATGAACAAGGCTGCTTGTGCGCTGTTAAGAAAAGATGAAAATAATTACGAATTTAAAATAGAAATCATGAAAACGAAATTTTACCTCAATTACTTATGGATAATTGTTTTGTCCATGAGCATGTACGCCCCGGATGCACAGGGACAAATCGCCACTTCCACGGCCGATTACCCGGAGATTGTGCAGTTCAGCAGCAGCAAGAGTGCTGCAAACCAAATGGTTTATGAAGTGATGCCCGGACCGTCGGTCATCAATCCCGACATGGACCCGACACCCTTTTCCAACAACCTGAATATGTCCAGCGGCTCGTACAACCTTACCGTTGCCGACCTTGATCCTGAAGATTCCATGGAATCGCGGGACTCGGTATCGGATGTCAGCATCATGTTCGCCGGAAACGACGGACGGGTGTATAAAATTGACAAGATCATGATCATCCACAAGCCCGAAGGCGCCGGCGACCACACTTTCTTTGGCGGTGTCGGACTCAACAAGATCATGCACGGCAACACCGGCATCGGAACCAACCTGATGCCCAAAATGATGGCTTACATCACGCTCTGGGGACTTGTTGACCTGAAAGACGCCAACACAGATACCGTGATTGCCGCCAACCGCATCATCCACCTGATGGTGGGCACCAATGTCAGGGACTCGCTGATGCTGGATACCAATGTGGTGGTTGACAATTCGGACTACAACATTAAAAATGCGCATACCCACGTGATTCTTCCGCCACTGAACATGGCCGGGGAGATGGATCCCATTCCGGGTACCGACCACGGTTTCCTGCACATGATGTTTGAAAAGCCCATGCTGATGGACGGTAACAAAGACTGGACGAAGGTTTACGAAGTGTTGCCCGGCCCGGCAGTGATGAATCCTGCCATGAACCCCACCCCGTTTTCTGACAATATAAGTATCGGTGCGGGAACTTACTCGATCAGTGTTATCGACCTTGACTCCGTCGATTCGCCGGATTCACGCGACAGTGTGATCTCCGTTGACATCCGCTTCGAAAGGCCTAACGGGGATCAGTTTATGATCGACAAAATCATGATCATCCACAAGCCTGAAGGTGCCGGCGACCACACATTCTACGGTGGCGTGGGATACAATAAACTCATGCACGGAAACACGGGTATCGGCGTAGGGCTGATGCCGAAAATGACCGCCTACCTTACTTTGTGGGGCATTACCAATCTGAAGGACGGCGATGGGAATATCCTGGCCGAGAACAGGGTCATCCACATGATGGTGGCCACAAGGGTAAGGACGGACGACCTTTCCATGATTCCCAGCGGGGTTATCGATTCAAGCGACTACGACCCGGCCAAAAGGGAAACCCACGTTATTCTTCCTCCTTTGAACATGAATGGCGATTTTGATCCCGTACCGGGAACACGGCATGGCTTTTTGCATCTGATGTATGAAAATGTAACACTTGAAACCACCGTCCTCGCTGTCAACGAAGTCACGGCAGACGACATCCGGTCAATTGCTTATCCGAATCCATTTAGCGGCTTCACAACGATTGAGTACAATATCGTTCACGAATCTGATATCAGATTAAGCGTTTACAACGCTGCCGGAAGTGTGGTTGCAACACTGGTTGACAAGAGGCAAAGTCCCGGAAACTACAAAGCAGCTTTCAATACCGGCGGAACGCTTCCGGCGGGCATCTATTTCTATGTGCTGCTGGTAGATGGCAATCCAACCATCGGCAAGTTGTCGCTGATGCGATAGAACCCATCCCGGGTCACGGTTAAAACAAAGAGGCTGTCTCGATTACTGTTGAGACAGCCTCTTTCCGGTTTTGGTTGGGGGAAACACCTCCTGCTAAGCAGGGATGAATGTTGACATTAGTGTTTTTTATACATTTTCTCTATGGCTTTCTGATAATTGCCGGCCAGTGTTTTTCTAAATGGCTTGTAGCTTGAAGTCATTTCACCGGATTCTATGGTCCATTCTTTATCGCACAGCACAAAATCCCGGATTCGTTTGTAATTCTGGAGTTCTTCATTCAGCCTGTCAACTTCAGCTTGTATTTTTGCCCTGACTTTAATGTTTAGCACCATAAACTGAGGAGCGGTCCAGTGAATACCTTCCTGCCTGCACCACTTTGCCAAAATGGAAAAATTCGGTACGATCAAAGCAGTGACAAAAGGACGTTGAAATCCAATGATGATGCACTGCATGATATAGGGTGAACGAACAAAATGGGATTCCAGCGGCTGTGGTGCGATGTACCGGCCGGCCGAGGTCTTGAAAATGTCTTTTTTGCGATCTGTAATTTTCAGGAATTTTTTGTTGGTAAAAACACCAATGTCTCCTGTTTTCAACCAGCCGTCCTCCGTAAAAGCGGCCCTGGTAAGGTCCTGATGTTTGTAGTATCCCTGCGTAACATTCGGGCCTTTCACAAGTATTTCACCCTCTTCATCATTTTCAGCATCAATTTTTACCTGCACGCCCGGCATGGGAATCCCAACGGTTCCAAATTTGTTTAAGCCGGGATCGAACCTGTTCATCGTGATCAATGGCGAGGTTTCAGTCATGCCATAACCTTCCCGTATCCTTATTCGGGCTGCCGAAAAAAAGCAGGCTATTTCAGGCCTGAGTGCCGCTCCGCCCACGGCGATGTATCTGATCTTGCCCCCCAGTTGTTTGCGTCCTTTATTCAATACGAAAAGCCGTACAAAAAATAATTCCAGGACATAGAAAAAGCCCTGGCTTTGTGAACTCCTGTATTTTTTTGCAACATGGAAAGCCCTTCTGATTAAAAGTCTTTTGAGCCAGCTTTTTTCAAGAAGCTGTTCCTCGAGGTAATCGTACATTTTTTCCAGAATCCGCGGAACCATGGTGCAAAAGTAGGGCCTCACGGTTTTGAAATCATCTACGATGCTGTCGCGGTTTACACTAAAATAAAGCGAAACACCAAAGGCAAGGTAGGCATAGCATGCGGTTCGTTCGAGAATATGGTTAAACGGCAGGAAACTCAGTACTTTTTGGGAATGCTTCAAAGGAAAAACAGCCAGTATGGATAGAATGTTGCTTACAATGTTGCCATGTGTTAAAATCACTCCTTTTGGTACGCCGGTCGTTCCGGAGGTGTAAATAACGGCAAGCACGTCATCCTCCTTCATGCCGCTTTTATGCTGTTGGAGGGCAGACAGCATGCTGTCCTTCGCCCGGGCAACTTTTAAACCTTCAAAACTGCCCTCCGGTTGCGGCCCGATGTGCCTGACTTCCGTTTTAATATTTAAGTTTTTTACGACGGATTTCATTTTGCGATACAATTCCGAACCGGCGGTCAGGCATAATTTTGCAGCAGTTTCTGACAGGATGTGCTCCAATTCTTTTTCCGTTGCGGTGCGGTGGATCGGAACCAGCACAACACCGATTTGCTGGCAGGCAAAATCGAAGATCATCCATTCGGGGCAACCCATTTCAGGGATGATGGCAACCATATCTCCTTTTTGATAACCATTTTCCAGCAACCAGCAGGACAGGGCATCAACCCTTTTTGTACCTCAGAAATGGAATATCCCTGCCATTCGCCATCGACAAATTTGTTCAATGCTTTTGCCTGGGGATATTTGTCAAGCTGATAGCCCAAAATATCGAAAACTCTTGTGAAGCTATTGGTCAACAGTTCGTTCATACAGGGGTTTTATTGGTTTTGCCTCTTAATTTTCAAATGAAAGTAGTACCTTAAAATTTTACTACTGTCGATTTTCAGCAGAAATTATTTGAATTTTGAATATTTGCCATTGGTCATTTATTTGAGATTTGTTTTTTGTGATTTGGATTTTCCGGCTTAGGTTTTACATAAAGAATATCATAGAGCGTATCAAAAAATTCAGGGAAGTCCTGTAAGTCATTGTGGTGCCCGCCTTTAATTTCCGTAAGTGAAACTTTCTCCGGGTACAGCGCTTTTAGTTTTCTGCTCTGACTGATGGGAAAGATCATGTCTTTTGTACCGTGTATGATGTGGACAGGGCATTCGGTTGTTTTCAGGTACTGATCGGTACGGATATCGTATTTCAAAAACATTTTCAGCGGGATAAAGAATAAAAACCGGTTCACAACATGATAAAAACTGAAGTAAGGTGAATCGAGGATTAACAACCTTGCATTGTTCCATGAAGCGATGCGGGCGGCAATACCGCTACCCAAAGACCTTCCGTAGATCACAATTTGATTTTCAGGATATTGTTTTGCCAGCCATTTGTACATAAACTGGGCATCGTTGAAAAGTTTGGTCTGGGTGCGTTTCCCTTTGCTTTTGCCAAATCCCCGGTAATCAATCATGATCAGGTCATAACCGTTTCCCAAAAAATCTTTGGCAAACTTACCCCAGCCTTTGATGCTTCTTGAATTCCCCTTCAGGTAGTAAACAACGCCAAGGGAGGAAGGCACTTTAAAATGAATTCCGTTGATTTTACCCCCGTCTTCCATTTCAAATTCCAGTTCATCGAAAGGAAAAGGAAATTTGTATTGGAAAGATGACGGCAGGATTTCAGGCCTGAAAAAATAGAAATGCTGGGTAAAATAAAAAAACACGCAAAATGCGATGTAGGCAATGGCAATAATTAGCAGCGTGGAAAGCATAATATTCCTTTTGGCTCAAAACTAATGATTTTAGGTGAAGAAAAAAAATTACCACGACAGGAAGGTTTTCAGTTTTTCGTGGTAAAGCTCGAATTTTCGCAGATTTTTATGCCCGCCTTTGGATATGACAATGAACTGATCCTCTTTTTTTAGCAGTGGTTTGAGCCGAAGTGCTGACGATAAAGGAACAATCCAGTCGCGGGTGCCATGCATGATGAATATTTTACACTTCACTTTGGGAAGCTGGTCTTTATTTGAGAATTTATATTTCAGTTTAAAAGGGATAAGCCGGGTGGCAGTTGCGCCGTTCAGGTCGTCAAAAGGTGTTTCCAGGCCCAGCAGATCGGGATTTGTTTGTGTGGCCAGGTGCGTTGCCACCGCTGCACCCAGCGACCTTCCGTAGAGAATCCATTTGGGGTAGTCGAACTTTGTTTTGGCCCATGCCCAGATCAGTTCGGCATCTTCATAAAGCGCTTCCTCGATGGGGGTTCCGCTGCTTTTGCCGTAACCGCGGTAATCGGTCATTAAAACATCATAGCCCAGTTTGGTGAAATCTGCTGCATACTTACCCCAGCGTTGCAGGTTGTCTGCATTTCCGTGAAAGTAAACGACTAACCCTGACGGGGATTTATTTTCAGCTTTAAAAAGCAAAACGCTAAGTTGTTCGTTGTTGTTGGTTTGAATGAAATATTCGTCAAAAGGAATGGCAAAATCAAATTGATAATTTTCCGGAAGTTTTACGGACTGAAAAATGAGCCTTTCCTGAAATATGTAAATAAGTAGAGTAACTATTACATAAATCGAAAGAATTGCAAGCCCCACGGTTGTGATTATTTTCATTAAAAATATTGTGTGAAGAAAGGATAGCAAAAGTAGATTTTTCCTTCTACCTGAACAACATTTTCCCAAATGTTAACCCGGATTTGTCATTAGAAGGCCCCCCTGGCTCAAGGTGCGCCGGCCTTGTGCGTGGCTGACTTGGGCCAGAGCTATAACGGCCATCCAGAATTAATCTTCCTGAATTTTTTACTCAAATATATGGCAACTTTTTGAATGTAAAGTTTTGGTTTTGCACGGCCCAGGTCTCGCCTCCCTGTTGGCCTGGCGGAAAGACTTGCTCCGGAGGGTATTCGTTATGTTTTAACGTGCGAGCTCCCACCGTGTCATGAGTGGCTCCCACGTAAAACTTCTCAAGTTTATCGCTATGCAAAATATAACACGAGCACATCAGTTCTAGGCTATTGGCATGAAAAAAGCCATCACTTTCCAAATATAGAAAATAATGGCTTGTATTGTGGGCCCACCAGGACTTGAACCTGGGACCACCTGATTATGAGTCAGGTGCTCTAACCAACTGAGCTATAGGCCCGGTTTTAGCTTGGTAAAATTCGGATTGCAAAATTACGCAATCAGCGTGAATTAGCAAGATAATGCGTCGAAAAACTTTGGATGGTACACTGATTGGACTGGTTTTTTATGATTTGATACTGTTCCTTTCCAGGAATTTTATTAGCTTGCTGCCATGAATACAAAAGCAATTGAAACCATCATTTTTGACTTTGGCGGCGTGGTCATCGACATCGATCCGCAACTGACCATCAAGGAATTTATCAAACTGGGATTTACCAATCCCGAAAAAACCAACTCGGATGAATTTACCCGGTTGATCAGGAAGTTCGAAAGGGGTATTCTGACCCCGGAAGTTTTCCGTAAACGGATGAAAGATTTCCTTGGCATCTCGGTTACGGACCAGCAGTTTGACGATGCCTGGAATGCACTGCTTTACGACATTCCCAACGAACGGATTGAGATCATCGAACAGGTGAAGAAAAATTATCAGATATTTTTGTTGAGCAACTCCAACGAAATACATTACGACCTCTACGTGCGCGATCTGCAGCTGCGCTTTGGATACCGCGAGTTCGCCGAGTTGTTTCATAGCGCATATTTTTCATTTGACCTGCACCTGAGTAAGCCCGATGTAGAAGTGTACGAATTTGTGATTTGCCAGCACGATCTGGACCCGGAAAAAACACTGTTCATCGACGACAACCCGGAAAATATAGAAGCCGCACAAAAAACAGGACTTCAGACTTACCTCCTTGAAAAACCCGAAAGAGTCAGGGATATTTTCACCGACGGATTATTGAATAACGGACTCTGACCAAAGGTTTTAAGTGCCGTAAAACCTCCGTGCGTCTTCCAGCACCGCTTCCACTTCCACAAGGGTTTGGGCCTCCATCAGCCGGATCCTGAACGGTTTAAAATTCGGGTAGCCTTTAAAATAATCACCCCAGTGCTTACGAATTTCAAGCACACCGCGCTTTTCTCCCTTCCATTTGCACGATTCTTTCAACTGGATGGTACTAATACGCACACGTTCGCCAAAGTCGGGCGGGGCTAGCTTCTCTCCCGTTTCCAGGTAGTGTTTGATTTCCCTGAAAATCCACGGGTTGCCGTACACCCCCCGGGCAACCATCAGTCCGTCCACACCAAAGTTGTCTTTAAAATACCTGGCCGATTCGGCACTCACCACATCGCCGTTTCCGAACACGGGAATATGCATGCGCGGGTTGTTTTTTACTTCACCGATCAGGGTCCAGTCGGCAGGGATGCGTGGTCTTTGGGTACGGGTTCTGCCGTGGATGGTGATGGCCTGAATGCCCACGTCCTGCAAGCGTTCGGCAATTTCAACAATGTCTTTGTGGTCGTCGTCGTATCCGAGGC